>NZ_JBIXLN010000044.1:0-39659 GCF_045798555.1 Paeniglutamicibacter sp. MACA_103
AGTGCTTCGATTTTCCAGAACCATTCACGGTTAATGGCTCAAGGCTATAAGAAACCCCGTTCTACCGCGCCACCGTTGGGAAGCAGGCCCCTCACGGACACACTTTTTGTCCTATAAGCCATTCATGCTGCCCGCCGGAGGAAGTCCCATGGATCGTTCCGGGTAGGTGTCCGGGCACCAGGGTTCCCCGCATCTCGATGGGAACATGGCCCGCGCTTGCTGGACCTCGTTTGCGGCCGGGGCATCCCCGCCGGCAGGGCGCGGCGCGCCGTGGATGCCAAGGCACCGGGCCGTGCGGGATCTCGGGGCGTGCATCCGGGTTGCCGGGGCAGTGGAAGGAATTCGATGCCGAAGGCTCGTGCCACGGGGGCAGGGTGACGGGAAGTCGAACCTTGTGGCCGGTTGTACAAAGTCCATGCCTTGTGGAATTCGATACAAGCTTGTAGGTTTGTTTGATGATTGTGATCACCATCGACCAGCGCAAGTCCCGCACCGGGCCCGACAAGGTCGAGTCCCTGCTGCATCGATTGGCCGAGCAATACGCCGTGGTGAGGAACTTCGAGCGAACCGCAGGCGATGAGATACAGGGCGTGCTCGACGACGGGGTCGCGGCCGTTGCGCTGGCCCTTGACGTGGCCGGCACGGGGGAGTGGAGCGTGGGCATCGGGATCGGCGACGTGCAGACACCGATGCCGGTAGAAACGCGGGCGGGCCGGGGTCCCGCCTTCGAACACGCGCGGGAGGCGGTGGAGCGGGCCAAGAATTCCAGTGGCTCGCTGGCGCTGTCCGGCCGGGGAACAGAGGCCGAACGGCTCGAGGCCGAGCTGCAGCTGATTGCATTGGTCAATGCGCGACGGACCGAATCGTCGGCCGAAGCTGGCATATTGGTGTCGCAGGGCATGACCCAGCAACAGGTCGCAGCCCGCCTTGAGATCTCGCAACAGGCTGTTTCGGCGCGCCTGGCCTCGGGGCTCTGGTACGAGACCGAAAGGCTCACGGTTCTGGCCGGCCGTGCGCTGCACGAGTATTCGACGATGACGGAAGGCAGCTGAATCACATGAACTGGATCGCCTGGGCCTTGCTGCTTGCCGTCGTTCCACTGGGGGCGCCGCGCTACTTCGCCGCCTCCGGCTTCCGGTGGCCGCTGAAGCAATCGGTCACCAGCGCGCTGCTCGTGGCCGTGCTGGCGCTGGCCGGCATTCTCGCGGCCATGGGCAGCTACGTTCCTGCGGCAGCGCCGGTTCCCCGTGAGCTGTCCATTATTGCCAGTGTCGCCGCCGCAACGCTGGGAGGTGGCCCCGTCACAGAGACGGTCTTCCGGCTGGCGGCCTTCAAGAGGAACCGGGACAAATCCAGCACCCCGGGCGATGCGGAGACAAGTCCACTGCGCGGAGGGATGTGGATCGGACTGCTGGAGCGTGCGGCCATAGCCTCGACGCTCTGGGCTTCGTGGCCCGAGGGGCTTGCCGTGGTGCTGGCAGTGAAGGGGTTGGGCCGGTTTTCCGAACTCAAACAACACGCTGCAGCCGAGCAGTTCATTCTTGGAACCTTCGTCAGCGTCCTGTGGGCGTGTGCGGCCGTTGGCGTTGGCCGGCTCGTGGGTTTCTAGGTCGTTTGCGGGGCGTACCCCAAACTGCCCCGTGGAATAATGCTACCCATGATGCCGACGCCCAATCCTTACGCTGGTGCGCGGCCACACAGGAAAAGCCCCACGTGGTGGTATCTCTTCGTTGGACTGGTCACCCTCGCCTTCGGCCTCCTGCCTTGGATGCTCACCGGGATGCGGCTGCCGCTGCAGAACCTTTGGGCCGCCGACTCCCTGCCCGGGGACATGCCGCGCGCCCTGCTGCCGTTCAGCCAGTATGATCTTTCCCTGATCCTGTCCATGGTCATCCTGGGCACCGGGTTGGCGGGATTGGCTGTTCGCGCCGTGCCGGCTGCCGCGCGGCCACGGGCTGCGGCCTACGCTGCGACCGGTGCCCTCGGGGCCAGCGCATTGGCAGCGATACAAAGCGGAACCGTGGTCCGGAACGGGCTGCAGGACACCCTGCAAGCAGCCATCTATTTCTACGCCGTGCTGGCCGTCATCGTTGTTGCCGCGTTGATCGGGCTGCTGGCGTTGCTGCTGCTGGCCCTGGGCAAACCGCCGGCGGCTTCCATCGGCGCCACCGCCGTTGCACTGGCGTTGGCGATCTGGCTCAGGACCCTGGTCGTACTTCCGGGAAACGAACCGCCCTTGGCCGCGATGCAATCCCTGTTGGGGGCGGCCCGGTGGCTGCCCCTGGTCCTGGTGGGGCTTGCCATGGCCTGGTGCGGGATCGGTACCATTCGCCAGGGACTGGCTTGGCTCGCCAGTTTGCTCCTGCTCTGGGTCGTCCCGGCAGTGCTGGACGGGCTCGCCACCGCTGCCGGTTCACGTGCTCTTGCCGGGAATCTGGGCGAGATGGCGGTCGCCGGGGCAAGGGCCATGCTGAGGTCGCTCGGACCCACGGGCGGATCCCTCGGCGAGGTGACGGTCGCGCTGGTCGTGGCGATTGGCGGGGTTTTCGCCCTGCGTGCGGTGGCTGCCGGGAAGTCTGCTTCTTCTTTGCCGAGCTAGTTGTTCTTGCACCGCGGCAAAAGGCAAAGACCACGCGCAAGGTAACGGGCCAGGCCTCGACCACCAGGGCGTTCCCAAGGACCTGGTGGAGATTGCATGGTGCAAGCCCTCGTGAGGCCTTCGCTGCTGATCTGCAGGTCGGCGGCCAAGATCCCGCTGATGCCAGTGCGCACGCGCCTCCAATGTGGCGGAGGAAATGTGCAGATGTTCCAGGCGAGGTTCGTATCGTTTGAAGTGGCGGCGGGCAGGGTCGTGTTCGATGTGCGCATAGCCTTGGCGGATTGGTAACTGGTTTGCCAAGGGGCAGGAAATCGCATTCGGGCGCCCTCTAGTTCCTGCGTGTCGCATCGTCGTGTGGACGGCCAGGAGTCGACCTGGCGGTTGCCAATAGTCCGGAGTTTCGATTTGTGCCCACGAACTAGAATGGATGCCATGAGTGATGTTTTGCCATCGTGCCCACAGTGTTCAAGCCCCTATACCTATGAGATGGGCGCCTTGCTGGTGTGCCCTGAGTGCGCCCACGAGTGGTCTGCTGAAGTGGACGCAGTGGAGGAGCCGCAGGAAGCGGTTATCAAGGACTCGGTCGGCAACGTGCTGTCCGACGGTGATACGGTGACCATCGTTAAGGACCTGAAGGTCAAAGGGCAGGCGCAGTCCATCAAGGTCGGCACCAAGGTGCGCAACATCCGTTTGGTCAACGGCGTCGACGGTCACGACATCGACTGCAAGGTTGATGGCTTTGGGCCGATGCAACTCAAGTCGTCCGTCGTCAAAAAGGTCTGACCCGCAGCATTCGCCAATTTCCAAGCGCCACCCTCCAACCACGGAGAGGTGGCGCTTTGTTTTGGACCGGGAGGGGAGAGATGACCCATGGATCAGGAAAAGGTCGTCAAGAACGTTGTATAACACCAGTCCCGATACTTCTCTGCAGTCCAGCCGCGCTCTGTGACCAGGAAACGATAAGTCTGGGGGTGGCTGGTATTCCAGATTAGTGCGGCGACATCCTCATCGGGTCGATTCTGTTGCAGTCCACCGCGCTCCCGCAGGAGGCCAGGTACCGCCAGATAGCGGTCGAAACGTTGTCCATCGCGGGCCCGTTGCAAGGATGCCGCGGCCGGATCCACCGCGGCGGCTTCGGAAAGAACCTTGTGAATGGGAGCCATGCGTGCGTTGACATCGGTGAACCAATTGGAAAGCACGACGGCGATGTCCCGAGGCGTCTCCGTGTTCTCGAGTTCGGCAGCAAGGAATTCCAGCGGCGATGCTGGCGCGTGTTCGCCTGACGCCGCCTCGTCGATGATCCGGGAGAGTATCTCCGTCTTATTGCCCACGGAGTTGTAGATCGTCTGTATTGCCACGCCGCATTCGCGGGCCAGTCGTTCAATCGTTGTGGGAACGAAGCCGTGTTCCACGAATAGGGTCCGGGCGGTTGAGATGATCAACGACCGTGTTTCGGCGCTTTGCAGCACCCTGCGGTTGGGCTTGCCTGGGCGAGAAGATTCCATGTAAAAAGAATAGCGCTCTAGTCAATGGAAGAGTATTCTAACGACTGTAGGCATCCAGGCTTTAGGTACCAAGGAGACCGCCATGAAAAGCCGAAGTCAAAATGATTCCACCATCATCATTGGAGCAGGCCACTGCGGGCTGGCCATGGCTCACGAAATGACAGTGAGAGGGCAACACTTCCTCATGCTGGAAGCCGGATCTGCCCCGGGGAACAGCTGGAGCTCCCGCTGGGAATCCTTGGAACTTTTTACCCCTGCAGGACATGACGGCTTGCCCGGCCGCAAGTTTCCAGCTGGGCGCGGAACATTCCCCACCGCCGGCGCCGTATCCGACTATCTCAAGTCCTACGCCGCGGCCTTCGACATGCCGATCCAAACGTCCACCATGGCCAATCGCCTGGAGGTCGGCGCGGATGGCGAATTCAGTGTGCACACGAATAAGGGCACGTTCAGGGCAAGCCGTGTGGTTGTCGCCACCGGCGTGCACCAGGCTCCCAAGATTCCGGCGTTGGCCAGCCAAATTTCCGAGGATGCAAACCAACTGCATTCGAGCGAGTACCGGAACCCGGCCCAGATACCGGACGGCCCTGTTGCGGTGGTTGGATTCGGGACGTCGGGTGCCCAGATCGCCTGCGAGTTAGCACCCAGCCACAAGGTGTCTATTTGCGGTAGGCCCACACCCCACGTTCCGGAAGCGCTCATTCGGTACGCCCCAGCGCTGTATTGGTTCTTGGTGCACAGGCTGCTGACGAGATCGACGCCTGCGGGCCGCAAGGTTGCCCAGCGCATCCACAGCCGAGGTGCACCGCTGATTCGGGTATCCACCCAGGAAGTAGCATCGGCCGGTGTCGCAAGCGTCGGGCGCATCGATGCGGTGCGCAATGGCATCATGGTGAGCAAGGACGGGTCCCCGATCGAGGCATCAACGATCATTTGGGCGACCGGCTACCGCCCCGACTATTCATGGATTGACGGGCTGAGAACGGATGAGCACGGTTATCCATTCCACCGCAGGGGTGTCAGTACCGACGTTCCAGGGCTGGGCTTCCTCGGCATTCCTTTCCAGTACGGTTTGACCTCCGGCATCATCGGAGGGGCAGGTCGCGACGCGCGCTACTTGGCGCGCAGGTTGGCTCCCGGCAAGGCCGCGGTTCCCGGAGTGGGGGATCGCGCCTGATCCGGGCAGGAGGACAGTCAAGCATGGCCAGGCACTGAGCGGGACATGCTATGTTGGCGGTGGTGCACTGGACATCCGGAGTGATGTGCCGTGCCTTCGAAGCTCCTCATCGTGAAAGATTCTTCCCCCTCCATGACACAGCCGCTAAACACTTCCAACCCGGCCGCCGCTCAGGCCAACTCCATCGAGGATTTCGAGCACAATCTTGCCTCCATCAAGGCACGTATTGAAGCCGCGGCACGCAAGGCCGGGCGAGACCCTGCCACGATTCGGCTGTTGCCGGTAAGCAAGACCGTGCCGGAGGCCCGCCTTCGCATGGCCATCGCGGCAGGGATGGACTTCCTGGGGGAAAACAAGGTGCAGGAAGTCGCGCGCAAGGCCGAGATGCTGTCCGATGTTCCGGGATTGAAGTTCTCGGTCATTGGAAGCCTGCAAACCAACAAGGCAAAATTCGTGGCGAAGTTTGCAGACGAATTCCAGGCGCTGGACAACCTGCGCCAGGCAGAGGCGCTGCAGCGTCGGCTTGAAGCGGAGGACCGCCAGCTTGATGTCTTTGTCCAGGTGAATACCTCCGACGAGGAAAGCAAATCTGGCCTTGCGCCTGACGAAGTTCAGGAATTCGTGGATCAGTTGCCGCAGTATGACCGTCTCCAGGTCAAGGGCCTGATGACTCTCGCCCTGTTCAGCGAAGACAAGGAAGCCGTCCGCGCATGTTTCGTGCGGCTGCGGGAACTTCGAGACGCGTTGCGCGAAAGCGCCCCGGCCGGAATGAAAATCGAAGAACTCTCCATGGGAATGAGCGGCGACTTCGAACTGGCGATTGAAGAGGGTGCGACAGTGGTCCGCGTGGGACAGGGGATCTTCGGTGTACGGGCGCTGCCTGTCAGCCACTAAATGGTCCTGATGGGCCGAGGATAAACCGGCCACTGCGGGACTTGCCGCGGTGTAGGCCACGACGCTATGCTCCCGCACCCCATTCGAACCGGACGGCGCCCGGTTGCCGCCGTCGTCATCGGTTGCCAATTGCCATCGGCCTGGACCTTGCCGGAGGGATTCCGGCCTATTGATTTTGCCGCAGTATGGAGCAATCCCATGTGAATGTCCCCGGGGGCTGCGTCAAGGGGGCCGAATATTGCGCTGATGCGGTGTCTTCGAATGCGATTCAGGGCTTGCGGTTACCCATGAGATGGGGGAGGGCCGCACCGCGGTTGGCCCCGGAGTCCGACTCGCCAGCCATGAGTTGTCCGTGCTTGGGTGCTCCTGCTGGCGGCTTGCTGGCGCCGAATCGAGCACAGCGGTTTATGCAGGACCGCGGACGGATTCCCTGGCAGAGGACCCGCCGGCTTACCGCCGTTGCATCCGGCGTTTTGACCATTTCGGCAAGACTGGCCCCCGGGGCAAATTTTGTGGGGGGAAGTGCGGCGATTGGCGGGGTCGCACACCACCCGTAGTGCTACGGTTCATGCTGTCGGGCCACATCTTGTGGTCTGGCGCCGAATACCCGACACGCCGTGCCGAACGACACGCCAAATCTTTAATCTGCGGTCTAGTGCTCCACAGGGTGTGGATAGATTTTCGATTTCGTTGTATTCACGCGGTTTATGACCCGCTTTTTATCCACAGTGGTTGTGGACAGGGTGTGGGTCGAATGACAGGGGTGTAATACATCATGTGGGGGTCTAACCCTCGACCCCCCACTAGATGTAGTATTGAAATAGCTGGTGAGGCCTAGTGCGTAAACTTCCGAAATGCGGAGAAATGTACGAATCCCCGCCCCTCGAGGACTTAGTTGTCCTCGGGGCAAAATGTTCATATGTTCCTTCCCGCGGGGAGTGCGCATAGGGAGCCAGCCACACAACATACACAGATTTTTGCACGAGGGGATTTACGGATATGACCGTCACGGTTTACACGAAGCCAGCATGCGTACAGTGCAACGCAACCTACCGAGCTCTTGATAAGAAGGGCATCGTCTACCAGAGCGTTGACATTTCGCAGGATCCCGCGGCCCTGGAGCGCGTGCGTGCTTTGGGCTACATGCAGGCGCCGGTTGTCATCACCGACGCTGATCACTGGTCGGGCTTCCGACCGGACAAGATTGATGAGCTGGCTCAGGACCTGAGCTCGTCGGTGGCTTAACCGGCCTCCGCCAGCCTTCCCGATTTCAGTAATTTCGAGGCGATCAAGATGCCTGCTTCATCGTTGGCTGCACCACCAATGCATGATCACGCCGCTCCGGCAGAGGTACTTACCAACAGCAATTTGATCTATTTCTCTTCGGCTTCCGGGTATACCCACCGATTCACTGAGAAGCTGGATCTGGATTGCGCGCGCATTCCGTTGCTGAACCACGAACCACATCTGGTGGCAGTTGAGCCGTATGTGCTTCTGCTTCCCACCTATGGCGGCGAAAAGGGCGAACGATCGATTCCGCCGCAGGTCGTCAAGTTCCTCAACGATGCGCGCAACCGAAACCTGTTACGAGGCGTAATTGGTGCCGGAAACACAAACTTTGGAACCACATATTGCTTGGCCGCAATCAAGATTGCAGCCAAATGCAGCGTTCCGCTTCTATATAAATTTGAGCTCATGGGCACTCCAGAAGATGTGACCCGGGTTCGCGAAGGATTGGAAGTCTTTTGGACACGAAAGTCGCAGTACCTGAAATGAAGCAGGATTCTAAGGAATTGCCGGCCGCTTTTCAGGGCCTGGGTTACCACGAACTAAATGCCATGCTGAACCTTTACGGGGCAGACGGACGCATCCAGTTCGAGGCTGATCGTGCCGCGGCACGCCAGTACTTCCTGGAGCACGTGAACAACAACACCGTGTTCTTCCACGACCTGGACGAGAAGCTCGAATACCTGGTCAAGCACGAATACTACGAGCGCGAAACGCTCGACCAGTACACCATGAACTTCATCCGCGACCTCTACCGCGGTGCCTACGCCAAGAAGTTCCGTTTCGAGACCTTCCTCGGTGCCTTCAAGTTCTACACCTCCTACACCTTGAAGACCTTTGACGGCAAGCGTTACCTCGAGCGCTACGAAGACCGCGTCTGCATGGTTGCACTGCACCTGGCCCGCGGCAACGAGGAAATGGCCGTTTCCCTGGTCAACGAGATCATCGAGGGACGCTTCCAGCCCGCCACCCCGACGTTCCTGAACGCCGGCAAGGCCCAGCGCGGCGAGCTCGTGTCCTGCTTCCTGCTGCGTATCGAAGACAACATGGAATCGATCTCCCGCGGCATCAACTCCTCGCTGCAACTTTCCAAGCGCGGCGGCGGCGTTGCACTCTCCCTGACCAACGTCCGCGAGCACGGTGCCCCGATCAAGCAGATCGAGAACCAGTCCTCCGGCGTCATCCCCGTGATGAAGCTTCTCGAAGACAGCTTCTCCTACGCCAACCAGCTTGGCGCACGCCAGGGTGCCGGTGCCGTGTACCTCAACGCGCACCACCCGGACATCCTGCGCTTCCTGGACACCAAGCGCGAGAACGCCGATGAGAAGATCCGCATCAAGACCCTGTCCCTGGGTGTCGTGGTTCCGGACATCACCTTCGATCTGGCCCGCAAGAACGAGGACATGTACCTCTTCTCGCCGTATGACGTGGAGCGGGTCTACGGCGTCCCGTTCAGCGACATCTTCGTCACGGAGAAGTACTACGAGATGGTCGATGATGCGCGCATCAAGAAGACCAAGATCAACGCCCGTGAGTTCTTCCAGACCCTGGCGGAGATCCAGTTCGAATCCGGCTACCCGTACATCATGTTCGAGGACACCGTAAACCGCGCCAACCCGATCAAGGGCAAGATCTCGATGAGCAACCTGTGCTCCGAGATCCTGCAGGTCTCGACCCCGTCGGAATACAACGAAGACCTCGGCTACAAGACCGTCGGCAAGGACATCTCCTGCAACCTCGGTTCGATGAACATTGCCAAGGCCATGGACGGCAAGGACCTCGGAGCCTCCATTGAGACCGCGATCCGCGCGCTGTCCGCCGTCTCGGACATGTCCTACATCAACTCGGTGCCCTCGATCGCCCAGGGCAACGCCAAGACCCACGCCATCGGCCTGGGCCAGATGAACCTGCACGGCTACCTGGCCCGCGAACGCGTCCACTACGGGTCCGAAGAGGGGTTGGATTTCACCAACATCTACTTCTACACCGTGGTGTTCCACGCGCTGCGTGCCTCGAACAAGCTGTCCATCGAAACCGGTGAGGCCTTCGACGGCTTCGCGGATTCGAAGTACGCCTCGGGCGAGTTCTTCGACAAGTACACCGAGCAGGAATGGGTTCCGGCCACCGAGCGTGTGCGCGAGCTCTTTGCCGGGATCGACATCCCGACCCAGGACGACTGGCGTGCGCTGAAGGCCTCCATCATGGAGCACGGCATCTACAACCAGAACCTGCAGGCCGTCCCGCCGACCGGTTCGATCTCCTACATCAACAACTCGACCTCCTCCATCCACCCGGTGGCCGCGAAGATCGAGATCCGCAAGGAAGGCAAGATCGGCCGCGTGTACTACCCGGCCCCGTACCTGGACAACGACAACCTGGAGTACTACCAGGATGCCTACGAAATCGGCTACGAGAAGATCATCGACACCTACGCCGTGGCCACGCAGCACGTGGACCAGGGCCTGTCCCTGACGCTGTTCTTCAAGGACACCGCCACCACCCGCGACATCAACAAGGCGCAGATCTACGCATGGAAGAAGGGCATCAAGACGCTCTACTACATCCGCCTTCGCCAGTTGGCCCTCGAGGGCACCGAAGTGGATGGTTGCGTCAGCTGCATGCTCTAGTCGCAGCCGTTTCACCACCGGTTGCCAGGTCGCGATAACCTGACAACCGAATGCGTACGACGGCGGGTGTCCACCCGCCGTCGTACGCGCACCCGTAACAACCAAAAACTTAGCAAGAAGAGGGACGGAAATGACTGAGAAGCTGAAGCTGGCCAGCCACGTCGAAGCCATCAACTGGAACCGCATCCAGGATGACAAGGACGTCGAGGTGTGGAACCGACTGGTCAACAACTTCTGGCTGCCGGAGAAGATTCCGCTGTCCAACGACGTCCAGTCGTGGAACACGCTCACCGAGCCCGAGAAGCTGCTGACCATGCGCGTCTTCACCGGCCTGACCCTGCTGGACACCCTACAGGGCACCGTGGGAGCGGTCTCGCTGATCCCCGATGCGCTCACCCCGCACGAGGAGGCCGTGTACACCAACATCGCCTTCATGGAATCGGTGCACGCCAAGAGCTACTCGTCGATCTTCTCGACGCTGTGCTCCACCAAGGAAATCGACGACGCCTTCCGTTGGTCCACCGAGAACGAGAATCTGCAGAAGAAGGCGCAGATCATCGAGAGCTACTACTACGGCGAAGATGCCCTGAAGCGCAAGATCGCCTCGACGCTGCTCGAGTCGTTCCTGTTCTACTCCGGCTTCTACCTGCCGATGTATTGGTCTTCCCGCGCCAAGCTGACAAACACCGCAGACCTGATCCGCTTGATCATCCGCGACGAGGCCGTGCACGGCTACTACATCGGCTACAAGTTCCAGAAGGGCCTGGAAGGCCTTTCCGAGGAACGCAAGCAGGAGCTGAAGGACTACACCTTCGAGCTGATGTTCGAGCTCTACGAGAACGAGGTCCAGTACACCCACGACCTCTACGACGGTGTCGGCCTGGCCGAAGACGTCAAGAAGTTCCTGCACTACAACGCCAACAAGGCGCTGATGAACCTGGGCTACGAAGCCATGTTCCCTGCATCGGTCACCGATGTTAACCCGGCGATCCTTTCGGCATTGAGCCCGAACGCCGACGAGAACCACGACTTCTTCTCCGGTTCGGGTTCCTCGTACGTGATCGGCAAGGCCGTGAACACCGAAGACGAGGACTGGGACTTCTAGGTCCCGCCACCAGCAATCCTGGCCCAAGGCCGCCGGCTTCCCGCAGTGGGAAGCGGGCGTGCGTTCCCAAGTTTGTTGGCAAAAGCCGCTGGCGTTCCACTCGGAGCGTCAGCGGCTTTTTGGGTTAACCAGTGCGACGAATTGCGCCCCGGTCCAATCTGCGCAATCGGTCCGCCATGCCCTGCCTGCGGACTGCCGTGGCCGAGATAGGGCGGGAACGTCAGTGGTAGAACCCCCGATGGGGAGACCTCCGGCTCCGTTCCGCCACTGTGTTCTTACTTGTATTTCTCGAGCCGAGTCCGGACATTATTTCGCGAGCACTTTTCTCGCCGGCTCCTTGAACTTCAATGGGACCGGGCCTAGCATTGCTGGCACGGGCACCGACGGAGCACCCGACTGGCGCGGTGCAGTTGAGGCCCGGAAACGAACTGGCCGTCCTCGGGAGAGGGGCCGGCCGAGGGCTACGTCGATCGGATCGGGGGAGACCGCCATGGGCGAGACTACGGCAGAGGCATCGTCGGCGGAGCTGATGGTGGACTTGATCATTTCCCTCGACGGCTATGCCTCGGCCGAGGGATGGCCCGGCTGGTGGGGCCTGGAGGCGCCTGAATACCTCGCCTGGCTCGAGCAGGAGGGGCAGAAGCAGAACACCTACCTCCTCGGGGCGAACACCTACCGGTTGATGTCCGCCATGTCAGAGGAGGCGGCGGCCGCGGATTCCGGATTCTCCGAGACCGAAGCCGCCAGTCTGACGGGCCTTGCCGACGTACCCAAAGTCGTCTTCTCCTCGTCCCTTCGGGCGCCCCTGAGCTGGCCGAATTCGAGGCTGGTGAGCGGGGACGCCGTCGAGGCCGTGGCTGAGATGAAACGGAGCGGCAACGGACCGATGAGCACCCTTGGGAGCCTCAGCCTGAGCCGGTCGCTACTGACCGCGGGCCTCGTGGACCGGTTCCGGCTAGTCGTTTTCCCGGTGATCACGGGCAGGACCGGGAAGGAACGCATCTACGACGGGTATCCGGACGTGGCACTCGAAATGGTGGACAGCAGGACCTTCGACGGACGGCTCCAGCTGCTCGAGTACGTCCCCACCGTGCTCAACGGTCCGCCGGGCACCGCATCGAAGTGAGGCCGTCCGCGGGGGGCCAAAGTCGGCCGGCATGCGGGGAAGTCCAATTTGCCGGGCGTGCTAGGAATCCGCAGGAGCCTTTCGGGTCGGCCTGGCCCGAACATGCATGCGTTCGCCCTGCGGGCCAAAGAGGCTGAGGAACTCCACGCCCTGCCCGTCCGCCAGACCGAACCAGTGCGGGGTGTGCGTATCGAATTCGGCCGCCTCACCGGCGGGCAGCACCAGGTCGTAGTCTCCGAGCCGCAGCCTCAGGTTGCCCTTCAGGACATAGAGCCATTCGTAGCCCTCGTGGGATTTCAGCTCCGGATCGGCAACCGTTTTGCCGGCCGGAATCACGTGCTTGAAGGCCTGGGGCCCGCCGCTGGCCCCGCGGCTGAGCGGCAGGATGGTCATGCCGTGCCGCGTGATCGGCTTGATGTGGATGCGCGGGTCCCCGGTGGCCGGGGCTCCCACCAAATCGTCCAGGGGCACGCCGTGGGCGCGCGCCAGCGGAAGGAGCTGCTCGAGGGTGGGTCGGCGTTGGCCGGATTCCAGGCGGGAAAGCGTGCTGACCGATATTCCGGTTTGTGCGGAGAGCTCCTGCAGGGTGGATTTGCTGCTGGTCCGCAGGCTGCGCAGCCTGGGACCGACTTGCGCGAGGGTGCTGTCCAAATCTTGTTCCATGGATCCATTTTGCCACATCGGCAAAACCGATTGCCAGGTTTAGGTCCGTGGCGACATGCTTGTTAGTGCACCGGCAATGGCCCGTGAACCAATTACCAAGGAGCATGAAGAATGAATACGACAGAGGATACTTACGAGGTTGCCATCATCGGCGGGGGAGCCGCGGGACTTGCCGCGGCCCAGGCGCTGGGTCGCTCGCGACGCAGCGTCATTGTCATCGACGCGGGTGAACCGCGCAACGCCCCGGCCGAGGGCGTGCACAACTTCCTCACGCGCGACGGACTGCCGCCGCGCGAGTTGCTCGCCCTCGGCCGGAAAGAGGCGGAGGGCTACGGTGTCCGGTTCCGCGACGCCCGCGCGTCGGCGACCCGGCGGACCGCCGACGGGTTTGGGATCGAGTTGGACGGCGGTAAGCTGCTCGGCGCCCGCAGGATCATCCTCGCCTCCGGTGTCAGCGACACGCTTCCGGAAGTTGAGGGACTGGAGGCGTACTGGGGCAAGAACGCGCTGCACTGCCCCTATTGCCACGGCTGGGAGGTCAGGGACCAGGACATTGCCGTGTTGGACAGCCCGTTCGCGGTCCACCAGGCCCTGATGTTCAGGCAGTTGAGCGATCGCGTCACCGTGTTCACCACGCCGGAGCGGGAATTCGATCCGATCGAGCGGGAAAAGCTGGAGGCACGGGGCATCGGCATCGTCCCGCGGGAGATCGTCGCAGTCCGCGGCAACGAAGCGCACCTGACCCACCTGCTCTTCCGGGACGGAGCCGAGCAGTCGGTCGATGCCCTGGTTGTCATGCCACACTTTGCGGCCGGCGTTTCCGCCCTTGCGGGGTTGGGCCTGGAGGCAACGGCGCACCCGTCGGGCATCGGCACCTACGTCACCACCGACGAAACGGGCAAGACGGAAATCCCGGGCCTGTGGGCGGCGGGGAATACCCGTGACCCCATGGCCCAGGTGATGATGGCGGCCGCAGACGGCCTGCGCGTGGGAGCCATGGTCAACGCCGACCTCATCCAGGAGGAAACGGACGCTGCGGTCGCTGCCCTGCGCGCCGGTGCGGTTGCCGCGGTCGGGCAACGTAGCTAGCCAAAAAGAGCGGGTGCCCTTCACCACCTGTTCGGCTGCCGATGCTCCCCGAAGTCCTCCCGCTCGATGCCTTCAAGTATCAAGGGATCGGGGTCAAACAATGCGAGCCAGGGCTCCGAGCAGGTCCTTGGCCCGGCGGTCCTGGTCTTCGGCAAGCATTTCGTTGGTCAAGAACGAGAATCCTATGTTCTTTCCCGGCCAGGCCCCATGCAATCCGCCACCGGCACCGGAATGCCCGAAGGCCGGGGCGACCGGGCCATAGGTTCCCAGGGGATCGGCCAACTCATAGCCGAGCCCGAAGCGCAGTGGCCGGTCATTGACTGCGTCCACGCCCTCGGACCAGGTTGCAGTGGAGGACGCGAGGGCCCCGGCGGACATCAACGGTGAAAGTGGCGTGGCCAGTTGGGAATAGAGGGAAGCCATTGCATCGGCGGTTCCAATGCCACCGCCGGAGGCCATCTCCGATCGCCTCATTTCCACGGAATTGAACGGATCGCCGATTCCGGTGAGGGAGCCCGCGTACATCCGATCCACGATCTTCCGCCGTTCCGGATCCTGCAGGAACGTGGAGATCGCATAGTTCTCCGACCGGAAAATGGTGGCCAGTCGCCCGTCCAGTGATTCGGGTAGACCCAAGTGAATGTCCAGGTCAAACGGCACCGCGAGCAATTCCCCAACCAGTTCACCCGGGGTTTTTCCCGTAACGCGGAAGAACAGCTCGGCCGCCAGGTACCCGAACGTCAGCGCGTGGTACGCGACCTTGGCGCCGGGTTCCCACAAGGGCGCCTGGGCCGCCAAGACCGCTGCCACGGCCCGGTTGTCGTATCGCAGGCTATCGCCGGGGTCCGGGTCGACATAGACGAGGCCAACGGTGTGGCTGAGCACTTGGGCGACGGTGACATCCTGCTTGCCGGCCATCGCGAATTCGGGCCAGTACGAGGCGACGGTGGCTTCCGGGTCCAGCAGATCGCGATCAATCAGGATCGCGGCAATGGTGGCCATCAGGCCCTTGGTACCGGAAAACAGGATGGCCATGGTTTTTTCGGACCACGCTTGACGCATTCCGGTGCCCGAAGCGGGGGTGGCTCCATGCTTGACCGTGGTGCCTCCGTAGAACCTGGCCAGGGGCTTGCCCTCGCGGTACACGCAAAAGGCCATTCCGCCCTCTGCGGCTGCCAGGTGCCGGGCGAAGACTCCGGACAGCATCTCGAAGCCGGGTTGGGGCAGCCCGTCATTGTGGCTGGTCAGGGACATTTCAAGTGACATGTTCAGGTTCTTCCCTACTTGAAGGCCGGGACGTTGGCGAGCAGTTCCTGCGTGTAATGGTGCTGCGGGTTGTTGAGCACTTCCTCGGTGGTCCCCATGTCCACGATCTTGCCCTTTTGCAAGACGGCGAGGCGCTGGGAGATGTGCCGGGCCAGGGCGATGTTGTGCGTGACAAAAAGCATCGACATGTTGTGATCGGTCTGCAGCGTGCGCAGCAGATCCAGGATCGAGGCTTGCACCGAGACGTCCAGGGCGCTGGTGATCTCATCGCAAACCAGCAGCGAGGGCGCATTGACCAGGGCACGGGCAATTGCTGCGCGCTGGCGTTCACCGCCGCTGAGGTCTCCCGGACGGCGTTCCATATAGCGTTCGCCGAGCTTTACCTGGTCAAGGGCTTCCAGGACCAAGGCGCGGCGCTTGCGCTTGTCATTGATCCCCGACATCTGCAATGGGACACCCACCGACTCGGCAATGGTCCGACGCGGGTTCAAAGAGGAGAAGGGCGACTGGAAGATGTATTGGATCCGCCGCCGGTCCTCGGATGACCGCATCCGCGTGCCGGTGGCCAGCTCCTCGCCGAAGAGCTCGATCGAGCCGGTGTAGGCTTCATTGAGCCCGGCCACGCAGCGCGAGAGGGTGGTCTTGCCGGAGCCCGACTCGCCCAGGAGCATCATCGATTCTCCCTCCAGCAACTGGAAGTCGATCCCGTCCAGGACCGCGTGCTTGCCGTATGACAACGCCAAATCGCGCAGTTGCAGCAGGGGACGGGCCGCCACCGCAGCGGAAGCTGGCCGTGGCAGGATGCCGGGCAAGGGCTTGGCGTCGTCAACGAGCTGTGTGGAGCCGGTGGTGTCCGGCACGCCGTGGGGGCCGGCGATGATCAAAGGCTGTTCGCCGGTGATTGCCTCTACCTGGCCCACCCGGCGTTTGCCGGCGAGATCGGGAACCGCGGCGAGCAGCCTGCGCGTGTAGCCGTGTCGCGGGGCGAAGAGCACCTGGTCGGTCGCTCCGTGCTCCACGATGTCGCCCTCGAGCATGACGGCGACCTCGTCGGCGATCTTGGCGACCACGGCCAGGTCGTGCGTGATGTAGAGTCCGGCGACCTGGTGCCGTTCGGCCAATTCGCCGATTGTTTGCAGCACCACGGCCTGGGTCGTGACGTCCAGGCCGGTGGTCGGCTCGTCGAGCACGATCACCGACGGCCGGCAGGCAAAGGCCATCGCAATGCCCACGCGCTGCTGTTGCCCTCCGGATAGCTGGTGGGGGTAGCGCCGCTGGTAGGCGGGGTCATTGGCCAGGCCGACCTCGGCCAGCACTTCGCCAACCCGCACCCGGCGTTCGGAATCGGTGGCGCCGATTTGGTGCACGCGCAGGGTTTCGGCAATCTGCTCGCCGATGCGCATGGACGGGTTCAGCGACAGGGACGGGTCCTGCGGGACATAGGAGATGACCTTGCCGCGCAGGCGCCGCAATTGGGCGTCGGGCAGATCCAGGATGTTTCCGTGGTCCCCGCTGCCCAGACGCACCGTGCCGGTGCCCTTGGACAGCCCTTGGCGGAAATGCCCCATGCATGCGAGCCCGGCGGTTGTCTTGCCCGAGCCGGATTCACCGACCAGGGCCAGGATGCGGCCCGGCGCCAGGGTGAAGCTGACCCCGTGCAGGATTTCCTCCCCGGCATCGGTTTGCACCCTCAGGTCGGTGGCGCACAGCGCACTTGCCGCGATGTCGTTCTCCACGATGGTGGTCATTGTCATTTCCCCGCATTCATGTTGGCCGAGGCCCGCGCGAGCGAGTCGGTCAGGAGGTTGGTGCCCACGGTCAGCACTGCAATGGCGGCAACCGGCAGCAGCACCCCCCAGGGTTGGACGACCAGGGCGATCCGGCTCTCGTTGATCATCAGGCCCCAGTCCGCGGTGGGCGGCTGCATGCCGAGCCCGAGGAAGGACAACGCCGCGACAAAGCCAATCGAGTAGGTCATGCGCAACCCGAGTTCGACCATCAGCGGGCCGGTGATATTGGGCAGAACCTCGGTGAGCAGGATCTTGTACCTGGGAACCGCGTACATTTCGCTGGCCCGGATGTAGTCCTCGGTGATCACCGATGCGGTGGCCGAACGAGTGACCCGGGCAATGCGCGGGGCGTGGGTGATTCCAATGACCACAACGAGCACCCAGCCCTGCGGGCCGAGCACGGTGATGGCCAGCAGCGCGAAGACGAGCTGCGGCAAGGCCAGCAGCACGTCGTTGCCGCGCATGATCAGCGCATCGACCCGTCCGCGGGAGTAGGCCGCGGTCATTCCCACGGCGACGCCGATGACCATGCCCAGCGCCGTGGCAAGCGCCGAGTAGGCGATCAATCGCAGTCCGCCGTCCAGGAAGCGCGAGAGCACATCCCGGCCCAGGTTGTCGGTGCCGAACAGACCCACATGGGTGAACGGGCGTCCCGTGAATTCGGTGCTGGTATGCCCGGTCAGCCAAGGCAGCAGCAGCGGCCCGGCCAGGGCGACCAGCAACACGGCCACCGTCAGCACCAGGCCGATCTTGGCCTGGCGCTGGCGCATCATCCGGGCCAGCAGCCGAGGGGGACGGGAGGGTGACACTTTTGCTTCAACGACATCATCGACGGTGCTCATGTGGCCTTCTCCGTGCGTAGTTTCGGATTCGTGAGGATTCCCACCAGATCGGCCAGCAGGTTCACCACGATGTAGGCCGCGGCGATCAGGATGGACAGCGCCTGCACCACCTGCACGTCGCGGTTGGTCACCGCGTCCACCAGCGCCTGGCCGATGCCGGGGTACCTGAAGAGGAATTCGATCACGACCACGCCGCCGGCCATCCAGGCCAGCTGGATGGCGATGACCTGGGCGACGGGGGCCAGCGCATGGGGCACGGCGTGCCGCAGCACCACCTGGCGCTCGGGCACACCCTTGAGCCGCGCCATCTCCACGAACCCGGAATCCAGCACCTCGAGCATCGTGGCGCGCATCATGCGGACAATGTACGGGGTCACCACCAGCGCGAGCGTTATCGTGGGCAGGACCAGTTGGACCGGGTGGTTCCACACGGCCTCGCCGGGCGGGGCCATGGTCACCGAGGGGAGGATCTTGAACACGGTGGTCGAGAACAACGCCACCAGCCCGATGCCGATCACGAATTCGGGGAGGGACGCCAATACCAGCGAAACGCCGGTGCTGGCGTTGTCGAAGGCCCGTCCACGCTTCAGGGCGGAGAAGGTGCCAACGACGATGCCGACCGGAATGGAAATCAGTGCGGCAAGGCCCATGAGCACCAGCGAGGATTCGATGCGGTCGGACAGCAGGGCGGTGACGGGGCCGCCGGTGGCAGCCGAGTATCCGAGGTTGCCCGTGAGCAGGCCGCCGAGCCAAGTGAAGTAGCGTACCCATACCGGATCGTTGAGGCTCATTTGCTCCCGCAGCGCGGCCAGCCGTTCGGGCGTGGCTTGCTGGCCCAGGATTGCCTGGGCGGGGTCGCCGGGCAGCAGCAGGGTGGCCACGAACACCAGCAGGGAGACGATGAAGAGGATGGCCAGGCTGACCAGCAGTCGTTTGGCGATCATGCGGGCGATCATTTGGCGACCCCGATCCATGCGCGGCGGAATTCGAAGCCCGACAAGGCCAGGCCGGTCTTGTTTGGAATCAGCCCCGCCACGTATTTCTGGTAGGCGTCTGCCTGGTTGGGGTGGCCCCAGATGATGTATCCGCCGCGCTCGTACTCGATCTCCTGCGCCTTGGTGATCAGCGCGTTGCGCTTGGTTTCGTCGACCTCGGTGGTGGCGGATTCGATCAGCTCCAGGAACTCCGGGTCGTCCCAATGGGTTTCATTGAACGGGCTGGTCGGCAGTGAACTGTTGTTGACCTGGGGCAGGAAGTTGCGCGTGTACCAGAAGTCCTGGGCGAACGTCCACGAAAGGTAATCGTCACCGAAGAACGTCGTGGTGTCCACGCGGCGGATCTTGACGCGGATCCCCGCGGCCTTGGCCTGTTGGGCGAATACCTGGGCCGCTTCCACGGCGCCGGCCTGGATTGGTGCGGTGACCAATTCGATGTCCAGCCCGTTGGGGAAGCCGGCCTCGGCAAGCAGTGCCTTGGCCTCGCCAATGTCCTGGGTGCGTTGGGGGAGCTGCTTCGCGTAGCCCGGATCGAAAGGCGCATAGAGGTCGTTGCCCAGGGAGCCGTTGCCGCTGAGGACCTGTTCGATCATCTGTTGCCGGTCAACCGCGAGGCGGAAGGCCTGGCGGACCCGGACGTCGTCGAACGGGGCCTTGTCGGTGCGCATCGTGAAGGGCAGCCAAGCGCCGGTCTCGGAGTTCAGGATACCGATGCGGGGATCTGCGGAGATGACTTCCAGCAGGGCCAGCGGGATCTGGCCGATGGCATCGACCTGGGTGGACAGCAAGGCGTTGAGCATCGCGTCGTCGTCCGAGAAGTTCAGGATGGTCAGCTCATCCAGGTACGGTTCGTGTTCCCGCCAGTACGCGTCGTTGCGTACGAACACCGACCGGAGTCCGGGATCGAAGCTGGAGGCCTTGAACGGCCCGGTGCCAATCGGGTGCTGCACATCGAAGTCCTCCGGGACGATGCCCAGCGCATATTGCCCCAGTGAGTCGTCGAAGGTGGCGGTGGGCGTGTTGAGCCTGAATTCGACCGTCAGGTCGTCGATGACCTTGACCTCGTCGAGGATTGTCAGGGCGGCGGCCCCGCTCTTGGGGTCATCGGGGTTGGTGACCCGGGCAAAGGTGGCAGCGACGTCCTTGGCGGTGACAGGGCGTCCATCGTGGAACTTCACCCCGGGCCGCAATTCGACGGTCCACACCAGGGCCGTGGCATCGGGGACGGCGCTGAGGGCCAGCAACGGCTTGAGCTGGAAGTTCTCGTCGCGGTAAAGCAGCGATTCGTACAGGTTGACCACGCGGGCGATATCCGTGGTGCTGACCGGGGAATGGGGGTCGAGGGTGTCTGCGGCCCCGCCGCCTGCCAGGCCCACCCGCAGGGAACCCCCGCGGACCGGCTCGCCGGTGGGCGCGTTTTGCAACGCGACGCCGGAGGAACCACAGGCGGTGAGCAGCAAGCCCAGCCCCAGGGCCATGCCGCTGCCCAGGACTGCGCGGCGGCTGGGAGCGGTGCCCGGCGTTCGTTTGGATGGTGATTCGTGGGAATTCAAGACGTACTCGATTCTCGTGAAGGGCGCGAAGGATTCATGCAGTGATGGATCGGCCACTCCAATCGGGGGTCCTGTGCTCGTGGGCGGCGATATGGGCCAGGACGTCGGCCGGGAAGGGCGTCGTGGCGCCGGTGCCCTGGTCAACGTGGAGTCCCAGTAGTTCCTCCGTGGCGATGAGCTCCGACCCTCGGCGCATTTCGTGGGCAAGGTGCAGCTTCTTGGGTCCGGCGGCGACAATGCAGGTGGTGATTTCCAGCTGCTCGGCAAGGGAAGCCTCCCGCAGGTAGCGCACATGCGCCTCAACCGTGTACAGGGAGCATGCGCTGGAGCGGCGGTAGCCCTCGTCCAGGCCCAAGGAGTTCATCACCGAGGTTGTCGCATCACCGAATGCCAGCACGTAGAAGGCCTCGGACATGTGGCCGTTGTAGTCGATCCACTCGGCCGGCACCGTGCAACGATATGGATCAAGACTCACTTCGCCTGCACCCCCTGCGGATTCCGGATGGTCTCCACCACCTGGCGAACGGCAATGATCGCCGCATCGCGCTGGGCTATCAGTTCGCCGAAGGAGCGCCCCGCGGCCTCGTCGTCACAGCCGTCAATGACATCCTGGCGCAACGTGGCGGTTAGTTCGGGCGCGTCCAGGCGGGTCCAGGGGGACTTGAGCGACGGGCCGAAGTGGTCAAGCATGTGTGCCATGCCTCCCTCGCCTCCGGCCAGGTGGAAGGTGAGCATGGGTCCTTGCAGCGGCCACCGCAGTCCGGGGCCGTCGGTGATTGCCAGGTCGATCTGCTCGACGGTGGCCTCGCCGTTGTCGACCATGTGGAGGGCCTCGCGCCACAGGGCTTCCTGCAACCGGTTGGCGATGAATCCGGGAACTTCGCGATCCATGGTGATCACCGACTTCCCGATGAATTCGTACCAGCCCGAGGCCCAGTTCGTGGCCTGCGGGTCCGTTTGCGAACCTCCCACGACCTCGACCAGGGGGATCAGGTAGGGGGGATTGAACGGGTGGCCAACCACGAGGCGGGACGGGTCCTCCGCCTTCTGCGCCATCTCGGTCATCCCGTATCCGGACGTGGAGGAACCAATGACCACCTCGGGGGAGACTGCCTCGGCGATCCGTGCCAGCAGGTCCTGCTTCAGTTCCAGGTTCTCCGGCGCGCTCTCCTGGACGAACCCGACTCCGCGAACAGCCTCGTTCAAGTCGGCGTGGACGGTGAAGTTGTCCTTGGAAGCGTTCTCGGCAAGACCGAGCGCGGTCAACGCCGGCCAGGCCGCGTCGATGAGTCTGCGCAGCTTCGCTTCGGCATCCGGGGAGGGGTCCCACGCTCTCACGCTCAGGCCGCGGGACAGGAAGTAGGCGGCCCAGCCGCCGCCGATGGTGCCCACGCCAACGCAGGCAACACTCGAGATGTCTTCGAACTTGGGGTACGTGACCATGCTTAGGCCGCCTTATCGAGCTTGAGGATTTCACGGGCTTCGTCCGGGGTGGCCACCGAGTGGCCCATCGATTCAACGATCGTGATGGCGCGTTCGGTCAACTGAGCGTTGGTGGCCTTGACCCCCCTGGACAGGTACAGGTTGTCTTCCAGGCCCACGCGCACGTGGCCGCCGAGCAGCACCGATTGCGCGACCCACGGCATTTGGTTGCGGCCAATGGCAAACGAGGTCCATTGGGCGCCATCGGGCAGCATGTTCACCATGGCCTGCAGCAGGCCGGGATCGGTCGGTGCCCCGTAAGGGATGCCCATGCAGATCTGGTAGAGCGGCGGGGGAGCGATGAGGCCCTCCTCGACCATGACGTTGGCAAACCACAGGTTGCCGGTGTCAAAGATTTCCATCTCCGGCTTCACCCCGAGGTCCCGGATCCGGGCGGCGCCTTCGCGCAACATGTCGGGGGTGCTGACATAGAGCTGGGAGCCTTCGCCGAAGTTCAGCGAACCGCAGTCGATGGTGCAGATTTCGGGGCGCAGTTCCTCGACGTGGGCCAGGCGCTCCAGCCCGGAGACCAGGTCGGTGCCCGGCATGTGCACGGTGGGGTTGGCAGGATCGATGAAGAGGTCCCCGCCCATTCCCGCGGTGAGGTTGATTACCGGGTCCACGTCCGAGGCCTTCACCTGGCGCACGACCTCCCTGTACAGGGCCACGTCGCGCGAACCTTGGCCCGTTGCGATGTCCCGGACGTGGATGTGCACCACTGAGGCCCCGGCCCGGGCGGCGGCGATGGCGTCGGCAGCGATCTGGTCCGGGGAAACCGGAACGTGCTCGCTCCGTGATGTCGTGTCTCCGGCCCCCGTGAGGGCGCAGGTGACGATGACTTTACGACTCATGATGTCGCTCCTTGCTGTTGGATGATGGTGCGGTCGATAAAACCGCAAATATTTGCGAACATTTGACTTGGAGTCAGGTTTCCTGTCAGGACCTGGATTCCCATTCCGTCGAACATGGCGGTCAGCTCGGCGGTTAGGGTGCCGGCATCGACGGTCACAAAGTGTCCTGTTTTTTGTCCGGCTGAGATGATGTCATGCACGGTCGAGGTCCAGCGCCGGTAGCCGGGGGAATGGGTGTCGAGCCCTCCCTCGCTAACGGCGAGCTTGGTCCAGGTCTGCAACCAGATGGACCACTCGGCGCGACCTTCGGCCCCGAGGGGAAGCTGGAGCTCGACAAGGCGCTTGAGCTGTGCCACCGGATCGGTGATCGGCTGCAACCCGGCAACCTGTCGGTCGTAGGCGAGTTTTACCGAATAGTGCAGGGTTTCGGCAAACAGGGCCTGCTTTGACGGGAAGTAGTAATGCACCGTTGGCGTGCTGACACCGACATCCTTGGCGATGTCTGCGATGCGCACCGCTGCATAGCCTTGTTCGGAAAACAGCCACCAGGCACGTCCAATGATGCTTCGACGGCGCTGGGCATGCTTTTCGTCTTCCCGGTGACGCTTCGGAAGGATGTCTGCCGGTGGTGCCGCGGAGGGTGTCTGCGCCGCATCCGAACCGGTGATAAGCCAATTGGCTGTCACGCCGGTCACGGTTGCCAACAGGACGATTTCCTCGCTGGTGAACTTCCTGGTGCCGCTGAGCGACTTGGACAGCTTGGACTCTTCGAATCCCGTCCGGCGTGCGATCTTGCGCTGCGGCAGTCCGGTGTTGCGGATGGCCTCGCGGATGCGCTCGGCTATCCCCGAGGGGATGTTCTCTGGTTCGGGCATGGTGCAACCCTAGGCCCCTGTTTGCGATTAACGCAAGGGTTCTGACTCAAGGTCAGTAAATATTGCGGTGGGGACCCTTCGGTGCCGGAACGGGAACCTGTCGCGGATCGGCCTGGATGACGGCTCTGGCCGGAGTGGGTTCGCAAATGGGGGCACCGGCAACTCGGTAACCATCGGCCAATTCCGGACGGTGCAAATCGGGACGGCAAAAAGACATGCCTGCCATGGAGCGCGGCTTGTTCATGCCGTACACCGCGGTGCGAAGACGGCCGGCTTCGAGCCGGCCCAGGGGAATAGGAAGCCTACCCGGCCTTGGGGCCGCGCCGATGTTCCGACCTCTCTTACGTATTTCTAGAAGAGCTGGCGCCAGTTGGTGGCGGCCAGGTCCAGCAGCTCGTCGCCCTTGCCGGAGAAGACGGTGCGGATGGCATAGAGCGCAAAGCCCTTGGCCTGCTCCGCGGTGATGGTCGGCGGCATCGAGAGCTCCTGGCGGTCGGTCACCACGTCGATGAGCGCGGGCCCGTCGTGGGCGAGGGCCTCGCGCAGGACCTTGGGCAGGTCCTTCGAGTTTTCCACCCGGAACCCGCGGATGCCCATGGCGGTGGCGACGTCGGCGAAGTTCGGGTTGGAAAGGTCGGTGGCGAACGTGACGAACCCGGCCGCCTTCATCTCCAGCTCCACGAAATTCAGCGAGGAGTTGTTGAAGACCACGATCTTGACCGGCAGCCGCGACTGGACCAGGGTGAGCAGGTCGCCCATCAGCATGGCCAGCCCGCCGTCACCCGAGAGCGTCACCACCTGCCGCTCCGGGTGGGAGGCCTGGACGCCGATGGCCTGCGGGATCGAGTTGGCCATGCTGCCGTGGTTGAAGGAGCCCAGCAGCCTGCGCTTGCCGTTCATGGTCAGGTAGCGGGCGGCCCAGACCACCGGGGACCCCACGTCGGCCAGGAACACAGTGTCCTCGTCCGCCAGCTCGTCCAGGGTGCGGGCCAGGTATTGCGGGTGGATCTTCGCGCCCTTGCGCGAGGGGGTGGCCAGGTCGTCGAGCTTCTCGCGGGTCTTGCGATAGTGTTTTTGCGCGTCGACCAGGTGCGTGGTGTCGGTCTTGCGCTGAAGCAGCGGGGCCAGGACCTCCAGGGTGTCGGCCACGGTGCCGACCAGCCCGGCATCGATCCGGGTGCGCCTGCCCAGCTGCTCGCCCCGGACATCGACCTGGATGATCTTCGCGTCCTGCGGGTAGAACTGCTGGTAGGGGAAGTCGGTGCCCAGCAGCAGGATGGTGTCCGCGGCGTCCATGGCCCGGTATCCGGAGGCAAACCCGAGCAGGCCGGTCATCCCGACGTCGTAGGGGTTGTCGTATTCGATGTGTTCCTTGCCGCGCAGCGCGTGGACGATGGGTGCACCGAGCAGCCCGGCGATGTCCATGACCTGTGCGTGCGCACCGGCCACCCCGGCACCGGCCAGGATGGTGACGCGCTTGGCCGCGTTCAGCAGCGTCGCGGCCCGGGCCAGGTCCTCGGCGTGGGGCAGGACAGCGGAGCGGCTGGCAGTGACCACGGAGGTGCGGGTGTCGGCGGCCTCGGACAGGGCGACGTCCCCGGGGATCACCAGCACCGCGACCCCGCGCCGCTCGATCGCAGTGCGCATGGCGATTTCCAGCAGACGCGGCATCTGCTCCGGGGCGGAGACCGTTTCGCAGAAAACGCTGGCCTCGCGGAAGAGCTCGGCCGGGTGGGTCTCCTGGAAGTAGTTGCTGCCGATTTCGCCGGTGGGGATGTGCGCGGCGATGGCCAGCACGGGCACCCGGTTGCGGTTCGCGTCGTAGAGCCCGTTGACCAGGTGCAGGTTTCCGGGGCCGCAGCTTCCGGCGCAGACCGTGAGGCTGCCGGTCATCTCCGCCTCGGCGCCGGCGGCGAAGGCGGCGGTTTCCTCGTGCCGCACCGGGAGCCAGGCGATGGAACCGTCCTTGCGCATGGCGTCGGTGAGCCCGTTGAGCGAATCTCCCGCCACCCCGTAGATCCTTTGGACTCCGTTGGCCTTGAGGGTTGCGACCATGGTTTCGGCGACAGTGGGCATCGGTATCTCTTCCTGCGGGTCGGGACGATTGTTCCTCACCCTACGCGGGCGGCCCGGGGCCCGCCAAGGGCCGGCGCCGATCACCGGGTGGATTCCGTGGGCAAGGATTGTGGTCCGGGTCGCATTGCTGGTTAGGCTGGATTCCGGATACACGGTGGCAGGAATGCCACGGGAACAAGGGACGAGAGACCATGACGCAAACGGCGGCCGAACAGAATCTTCCGGAACTCGCGGTGGGGGATTTCTACTACCTCCCCACCGGCGTGGGCACCTACCGCTCCACGGTGCACGCCCAGGGCGCCTGGAACCCGCACGAGCAGCACATGGCGCCCGCCACCGGGGTGCTGGTGCACGCCATGGAGCTTTTCGAGCCGCGCCACGACATGCGCATGGCCCGGGTGAGCCTGGACATCCACGGGATCATCCACGGCGGCGAGTTCGAGATCCAGACCAAAATGATCCGCCCGGGCCGCACCATCGAGCTAATCGAGGCCCAGATGGTCTCGCAGGGGCGCACTTGCATCGTCGCCCGCGGCTGGCGCCTGTTGACCCTGGACAGCTCCGCGGTGGCGGCCACCGAGGACGCCCCGGTCATCCACCCCGAGGAACTGGTGACGTTCGCCGGCATGACGCCGTGGCCCGGCGGGTACATCCGCGGCCTGGAATTCCGCGGTGCCGACGGGCACCGACCGGGCAAGGGCGTGGTGTGGATGCGCAACGACTTCGAAATGGTGGCCGGCACGCACACCTCCGACCTGGTCAGGCTCTTGGGCATGGTCGACACCGCCAACGGCGTGGCGCCGCGCGTGGAGCCGGGGCCCGAGTCCTGGATGTTCCCGAACGTGGACCTGCAGATCCACATGCACCGCAAGCCCGCGGGGCAGTGGCTCGGCATCGAGGCCCAGCAGACCTACGGAACCGACGGCATCGGGCTGACCAGCGCGGTGCTGCACGACGTGCACGGACCGTTCGGGCGCAGCGAGCAGATCCTCACCGTGCGCCCGGTGCCGGCCGGCCTCTAGGCCTTCATGCCAGGCGGCCCGGGGCGTTCGACAGATCGACAGCGGTGCACGTTGCCGTCCAACCGCTTACGGAGGCGGGGCATACCCAGCCCGAAACATAGGCCAGAACCAAGTAGCGTGCGTTCCTGGTAAGCCCTGGTCAAAAAGGTGGGGCTCACCCAGCTGACTGAGGGTGAGCCCCAACGGGCAGTACCAAATCGTATTTCTACTCCGTCACATGTTTGGACGCTGGATTAGGCTACAGATCCTTCGCGCTGATGATGCAAAATCTCATCGTTTTCGTCTACGTCGATAAACATGTCCTTGCGCCTGATAGCCATGGTGCAGACGGCGCTGACGACGGTTATTGCCAGGATATAGGCGACGATCAAGCCGAGGCCGCCATTCGCTTCGCGGAGCAAGAATGCGAGCAACAGCGGAGTCATACCCGATGCGAAGATCCCGGAGACCTGGTACACCACGGAAATTCCGCTGTATCGTACTCTCGTTGGAAAGAGCTCCGAGAAGAGCGCTGCTTCCGGCGCGTAGATTATGGGATAGAAAATCCCCAGCACGATTACTATGGTTCCGACGATGACGAGTGTGTTGCCGGTACCCATGAGCAGCAGAGCGGGGTATGTAGCGGCTCCAAGTATGAGAACGCCAACCGTGTACATTTTTCGTCGGTCAATGTGATCGGAGATCTTCCCCATGACCGGGATTGCAACCACCATCGTTATGGCAGCAGCCATCACCGCCAGAAGTATGGTGTTCTTTTCCAACTTTAGGGTCCCTGTGCCATAGGCAATAACGAAAACCGCCCAGAGATTGAAGGCGACCCCTTCTGCCCAGCGGCTGCCCATGCCCAAGAAGATGTGTCGGCGATTCTTGCGATTCCTCATCAGTTCAAGTGCAGGGATGGTTGCTTTCTCTTCCACGGCAGCCAGCTTGCGGAACGCAGGGGTTTCCATGACCTTGAGTCGGATGAATAGCCCGACCCCCACCAATACCGCGCTGAGCAAGAATGCGATGCGCCAACCCCAGGCCAGGAACGCTTCGTCGGACAACAGGCCGCCGAGCAATGCAAATACGCCTGTACCTAGGACCAGTCCGATGGCGAGGCCGATCTGTGGGAAGCTCCCGTAGAATCCGCGTTTTCCTTGAGGGGCATACTCGACTGCCATGAGTACCGCACCTCCCCACTCGCCGCCAACTGCAACGCCTTGGGCAATGCGCATGATGATCAGCAAGATTGGTGCGGCAACGCCGATGACTTCGTAAGACGGAATGACGCCGATGAGGAATGTAGCAATGCCCATGATGAACATCGTGGTTACCAACGTGGTCTTGCGTCCAATCTTGTCGCCGATATGCCCGAAGACCAATCCGCCAATGGGTCGGGCCACAAAACCTACGGCAAATGTCGCAAACGCGAGCAGTGTCCCGATGAGTGGATCGGCGGTCGGGAAGTAGAGCTTGTCGAAGACCAATCCGGCGGCCATGCCGTAGAGGAAGAAATCGTACCACTCGACGGTTGTTCCAACTACGCAAGATAGCATGACCGTCCGGATGTCCTTTTTGGAGAACTCCTCTTTGACAGGGCTCCCGGCCGCGGCGCTCACAATGACTCCCGGAAGATCGCTTTCAGTGCCTCGCGGGACACAGGGCGCGGGACTACCGCTAGCTGCCGTGTCTGTTTCATGGTTCCTTCAACCAGAGTATCCAAGTCCTCTTCGCCATAGCCGAAGCTTCGGAGGCCTGCAGGCATCTCGATGTCCGTCATGAGCTCGGTTAGCACATGTGCCAGCGCATCGGCACCATCGGTGGCCGTGAACGTCTGGCCGCTGAGAAGCTCCGCGGCACGAAGGTGGCGCGCGGGGTCACCTGCGTAGGTCCAGCGGAAGACCGCCGCTGCCGTCGCCGATACTGCCTGGCCGTGCGGGACCATGGGCATCTCCGGGTAGCCTTCTGCCTGGTAATTTTTCACGGCTCCGGCAATTGGGTAGGCGTTGGCGTGCGGCAAGTGGGTTCCGGCGTTTCCAAAGCCCGTGCCTGCCGAGGTTGACGCAAGGGACATCTGGTAGCGGGCCTCCAGATCGCGCCCGTTCATGACAGCCCGGCGCAAGTACTTGCCGACCAACCGCAATGCCTGTTCGCACCAAATGTCACTGATGGGGTTGGCGCCGCAGAACGCGGGGCGTTTTGTTGGGTCCTCGGGTGCAGGCTTGGAGTCGAAGGAGACACTGGTGTAGCTCTCCAAGGCGTGCGACAAAACGTCCATGCCACTGCCCGCGGTTACCTGACGTGGCAGTGAGACAGTCGTCAGAGGATCAACGATGGCCATGGTCGGACGGAGCTTGGCGTGGCTGATGCCCGCCTTCAAATGCAGGCCGAGGAAGTCGATGACACAGATGGAAGTCGATTCGGACCCCGTGCCGGAGGTGGTTGGTACCGCTATGAGTGGCTTCAGGGGCAACCATGGCGCTTTTCCTGCGCCAATGGGGGCGGTGACGTAGTCAAGGAGCTCGCCCGGATGCGTGGTGAGAAGGTTGACGGCCTTGGCAGTATCGATGGCTGATCCGCCACCAACGGCAATGTAGCAATCCCAGTCATGTTCACGGGCGAAGGAAACAGCATGGTTGATGCTTTCATCGGTCGGCTCCACCGATACGCCGTCGAAGACTTCCGTCTTGATGCCGGCAGCTACCAGGGTCTGTTCGATTTGGTCGGGAATGCCGGTATCGCGAACTCCTGCATCGGTGATCACAAGGCAGGATCGTGCGCCCAATCCCGCGACTTCAAATCCAATTTCCTTGAGAGCTCCTACTCCAAACTTGAGCGGTGGGGCGGCCCAAGTGAAGACTGTTTCATTCGTGGTCTGTTCGAACATCCGAAACCCCTTTGTTTCACTATGTGGGGAAGCTCCCCACATCATGGGGTCCACCATACGCACAGAAGCTATTGGCTGTGAAGTGGGTCACGAATAATTTTCTCGATATTTCTTGAAGGCTGCGCCTATGCACTGCCCCCAGGTGGACGTGCGAATTCTGCGGAAGGCACGGTAATGCTGGCACGCTAGGGTGCCAGTGGGCGGTCCAGGGGGACGAAGTTCGAAGCTTCTCGTGCCGCAGTCATTATTCGTTGACCGAGTTCACTGACGCGAGAGATTGGCATTCTTACTGCGGGTACCTGGATGACTATGGCGGCTTGGGCATTTCCGAACGCATCAAGAACTGGAGCGCCGACACTGCGAACGCCGTCGACGTTTTCCTGTTCATCAATGCTGAAACCGCGTTCACGTGTTTCTTGGATGACTTGTTCGAGGTCCGTGCGAGTTTCTAGCGAATGGGGCGTTACTTTTTCCAGGCGAGTCGGCAATGAGCCCAAATAGTCGGATGCGTTCGGGGAAAACGCCAGGATGGCCTTGCCGGACGCCGTTGTGTAGAGCGGGAACCGGGCGCCTGTGTGCTGCTCAAATCGCAATGGCAGAGTAGATTGAACCCGCAACATCACCACGGATTCGTGGGATTCCCTGATGGATAGATTGACAGATTCTTCGGTTTCCTCGTTTAGCCGCTTGAGGATTGGCAGCATCTTGTCCAAGCCGAATCCACGCTGGGCGGCTTGGCCCAGCAGAACTGCGCCGCTGCCTAGAAAGTACGACTCGGTTTGTGGGTTGCGTGCCACAAGCCGCTCGGCGGCCAGTGCCCTCATTATGCGGTTGGCAGTTCCTGAAGAGAGTCCGAGCTTTTCGGCCACTTCGCTGATTGACTGTTCCGCTCCAGATTCGCTCAAGAGGCGCAACACGCTAAGGGCGCGTCCTACGGCTTGCGTTCCTGTGGGGGGAGCTTCGGTCATTCGCTGAGTCTAGCAACTGGTGATTTTGGACGTGCCTTGCATCTTGTACGACTCGCCGACTGTTCGGTTGATTGCCTGGCTTTTCGTCATTTTTAGCCTTGGCTGTCCATCTTCTTCGTCGGCTTGTTCCGGATGGGCTGCATCTACGGGGTTGGGTCCAACCGCAACCCAACACCCCTGGACGGTGGTAAGGATGTTGTCAATGGCAAGGCAGGATACGTGGGGAATCCCGTGATCTGGCTGCCGGGAACCTTCGTGTCCCCTACCCTGGCTCGAGCGTCGTTGACCACTGTCGGCGGCGGACTGTATGCGGGAGGCAAGGTAAGCGCGGATCTGGTCCAAAAGCGAACGGGTGCGATCTGGGGGGACTTTGGTGGTTCGGGACATTCGGTGCCCTCCGCATTGTGGAGGCACTTGGAGTGGAACCAAGGCTCGAAGACCTTCTGGGCTGATGAAGCCTGCCAGCCACCGCGATCGAGGCGATCGCGTCCACTATGCAGGCGGGGCTCCGACGGGCACGACGCTCAAAGCTGACCGGTCCGAGGAGGATTAATAGCCCTCGGTCAGATCCCGCCATAGGGCCACAGGGTCCAGATCCAAACCTTGGCTCGTGATCGCCTGGGCCACCAGAAGCTCCCCTGTGATTGTGAGATGCTTTCGCATGGCTGTGGCGGCTTCGCTGGCTCCGTTGGCCGTGACGGCAGCGATGATGGGGGAGTGCTCGGCGACAATGTCATCGAGTGTTCGCTGCTTGCCGGCCGTGGAGACGCCCAGCAGCCGGGTCGCGACACGCAGCCGGTTCACGACGTCGCGGCCACGGTTTGATCGGGCTGCGCCCAGCAGCAGGTCGTGCAGTTGTTGGTCGAATGCGAAGAATTCGTCCTGCGCATCCTTGGCGGCAGCTTCACGCATCCGTTCTTCCAGTGCTTCCAATTCGGCGGCCAGTGCCGGAGTGCAGGCTTGTGCGGCACGATAGGCTGCGGGAACCTCGAGTGCAATGCGTAGCGAGAAGATTTCGGCCACGTCGTAGGGGCTGGTGGGAATGATCCGAAAGCCCCGGTTGCGGGAAAACTCAATGAGCCCCGCCTCTTCCAGGCGCAGCAGGCCGTCTCGGACCGGGGAACGCGAGATGCCAAGCAGCTCGGCTAGCTGGTAGACGCTGTAGAGCTTGCCGACTTCAAGCTCTCCTGAGACGACAGCTGCGCGCACGAAATCCATGACCTGGTCGGTCAATGTCGCCCCGCGCTGCGGCAATGGGGATGATGCAGGACTAGTCATGTCCTGATTCTCTCACCCACCTCGACGGCTCGGTGGATCATTTCGCCGACGGCATCTTTTATTCGCATGTAACATGTTACTCTGGTTTCAATTGCCCCACGAGAGGTCCTTCCCATGGAAACCCTTCCGCTTGAATCCACGCCGACACCGGCGAGCGCCGAGCTGCGCTCCCGGCTGCGCACCGACATGACCACGCGCGCCGCCTACGTCTCGGACGCCTCGATCTTTCGGCGTGTGCCCGCCGCGGTGCTTGAAGTGCGCAGCGAGGCCGACGTCGCCGAGGCCCTGGGCTACGCCGTGGAGGAGGGCCTGAGCGTCACCACGCGTGGCGGCGGGACCTCCGTGGCGGGCAACGCCATCGGCGAGGGCCTGGTCCTCGACACCTCGCGCCACTTCAACAAGATCCTTGAAATCGACCCGGTGGCCCGAACCGCCCGCATCCAGCCCGGTGTGATCTGCGATGCGCTGCGCGATGCGGCAGCCGAATTCGGGTTGACCTACGGGCCGGACCCCTCCACGCATAGCCGCTGCACGGTGGCCGGCATGGTGGCGAACAACGCCTGCGGCTCGCACTCGCTGGCTTGGGGAACGGCGGGGGACAACGTCGAGTCGGTCAAGGTCATGCGGGCCGACGGCTCCATCGTGACCCTCGGCTCGACCGGCTCCGATGACCACGGGCTCAATGTCGAGCTGAAGAAGCTGCGGGATGCGAACCTGGCCGTGCTGCGCACCGAATTGGGACGCTTCCCCCGCCAGGTCTCCGGCTACGGCCTGCACTACCTCTTGCCGGAAAACGGGTTCAACACCGCCCGCGCCTTCGCCGGCACGGAGGGCACCTGTGGCATCATCACCGAGCTCACCGTGAAGCTGGTGGAAAAACCCACGGCCACCGCGCTGGCAGTGCTCGCCTTTGAAACGGTCTTCGATGCGGCCGCCGCGGCTGCCACCATGCGCCGGCCGGGCGTGACCACCGCCGAGGGCATGGGCGGGGACCTGCTCGATGCACTGCGTTCGCGCCCCGGCCAGGAGTTCGCCGGATCCGAGCTCCCGGGCATGAGCGGACCCTACGGGTCGATCGAGCGCGCCGGAGGCTGGCTCTTCTGCGAAACGGCCGGAGACACCCCCGAAGGTGCGCGCTCCCTTGCCGAGGCACTGGCCGCCGAATACCTGGCGGCGGATGCCGTAGCCGCCATCGACGCGGTGGTCGTCACCGAGCAGGCCTCGGCCCGGGCCCTGTGGCGCATCCGCGAGGCCTCGGCCGGCATCGTGACCCGGCTGCCGGACGGGGGAGAGGCGTGGCCCTCCTGGGAGGACTCGGCGGTTCCGCCCGAGCATCTTGCCGACTACCTGCGCGACCTCTACGCGCTGATGGCCGAGCACGGCCTGCGCGGCATCCCCTTTGGGCACTTCGGCGAAGGATGCGTGCACGTGCGCATCTCCTTCACCCTGGGGACCGAGGAAGGCGTTGCGGTCTTCCGTTCGTTCATGGAGGCGGCGGCCGAGACGGTCGCTCGCTACGGCGGATCGCTTTCCGGCGAACACGGGGACGGCCGCGCCCGCTCCGAGTTGCTGGACCGGATGTACAGCCCCGAGGCGCTGGATGCGTTCAAGGGCTTCAAGGAGATCTTCGACCCGACCGGCCTGTTCAATCCCGGGGTGCTCATCAACCCGGAGAAGATCGATGACAGGCTGCGCCCGGGACCCGGGCAGCGCAAGCACGAACTGCTGCCGGTCCACGTCCTCACCCGCGATCGCGGCTCGCTGGTCAACGGCGTGAACCGCTGCGTCGGGGTGGGACTGTGCCGCTCGGACGAGGGGGCAATGTGCCCCTCCTTCCAGGGAACCGGCGACGAGGTGCACTCGACCCGGGGCCGGGCGCGGGTGCTCTCGGAGATGTTCCGCGGCGAATCCCTGCCCTCGGCCTACAAGTCCGAGGAGGTCAAGGAGGCACTGGATCTGTGCCTGTCCTGCAAGGCCTGCGCCTCCGAATGCCCGGTGAACGTGGACATGGCCACCTACAAGTCCGAGTTTTTGCACCGCTTCTACGAGAAGCGGCTGCGTCCCATGGCCCACTACACCATGGGCTGGCTGCCGGTCCTCACCAGGATCCTGCATCTGGTCCCGGGGGCTGCCGGTGCCGCCAACGCGCTGCTGCGCTTCAAGCCGGTCGAACGGCTGGTCAAGAAGCTCGGCGGGATCGAACCGACACGCAAGATGATCGCCTTCGCCCCCGAATCCCTGCAGGCCTGGTCCCGGAAGCGCGGCCACGCCCCTGCGGGCACGGGCAAGACCGTGGTGCTCTGGCCGGACTCCTTCAACAACCACCTCGACACCGGCCCCGGCAAGGCGGCCGTCGAGGTGCTCGAGGCACTCGGATACACGGTCATCATCCCCGACGGCTTCGTCTGCTGCGGACTCACCTGGCATTCGACGGGCCAGCTGGATGCGGCCCGCAAGGTCATCCGGCACACCCTGAAGGTCATGGAGCCGCTGCTCGAGGTCGGCTACCCGGTCATCGGGCTTGAACCCTCCTGTACCGTGATGCTCGGCCACGAAATCACCGAACTCGTCCCGGATGACCCGCGCGCGGCCGCACTGGCCGCCGCGGTGGTGCCCTTCGGTGAACTCGTGGCCAAGCACGTGCCCATCGACGGCAAGCCGAGTGCGGCGTGGCCTTTTGGCACGCTGGACGTCGGCGCCGTTTCCCAGGTGCACTGCCACGAACGTTCCCAGGGCGACCATTCGCCATCTTCAAAGGTGCTCGCCTCCGTGGGCATTGACGAGCGCGAAATCGAAACCGGCTGCTGCGGGCTGGCCGGAAACTGGGGCTTCGAGCCCGGGCATGCCGAGCTCTCCCGCACGCTCGGCGAGCGCGAGCTCTTCCCCGCGATCCGGGGGCGGGCCACGGGCGATTTGGTGCTGGCAGACGGCTTCTCCTGCAGAACCCAGATTTCCGAGGGGACCGACGCGAAGGGCTTGCACCTGGCCCAGGTGCTCGCTTCCGCGAAGCTGGACTCCATCCGGACCTAGCGGCAACTCTCGCCGTGCGCCCGGTACCGGCCGGCCTCTAGTCCATCACGCCAGGCGGCCCGGGGGATTCGCGAGGTCCCGCTCGGCCCGCCGGAATGCCGCTTCGAGTTCGATGACCGACTGCCGGTAGCCGGAACCCGGAACCTCGGAGGCGGGGGCGCCCTGGCTGTTGCGCAACTGCTCGGCCCGGGCCAGGGCCCTGGCCACCGCAGCGGTCTGCGGAAGCTGCACGTCGTTCATCCCCGGGTTCTCAATGGCCGCGGCCGGATCCAATTCGTAGCGGCTCCACGCCCGGAGCACCAGGTCGTGCCGCTCCTCCAAGGCCGAATGCTCGGCGGCCAGCCGGGAACCGGTTTCCGCTGCCGAGCGGCGCACGGCTGCGCGGCCGAGATAGCTGCAGGTGGCAAGGCAGGCACCGGAGACCGCTCCCAGCACAGCCACACCCGCCCACGGGTTCACCAGGGCCGCGCCGAGGGCCAGCGGTGCAACCACGCTCAGGCCGCAGAAGCCGTACCAAAAGCGGGCGTCCGGATCCTGCTCCACGGTGGGCCCGGAAACCATGAGCCACGTGGTTGCGATGCCCACGAGCAGGGCCAAAAAACCAAGCGTTGGTGCCAGCACACCCGACCTCCCGGTCCAGGGTCCGGCGTCGCGAATAATCCGGACCTCCTGATCCATTTCAACCCGTTCCGAAACAATGGTCAAGAGGCTGCGCCGGGGCTCGGGCTCAGGCGGTGGCGGCGGCCAACATGGCCTTGAGCGCCTTCTTCCGCACCGGGGAGAAGCCGGCGGCCAGGTGCCTGGCCCGGATGTCCCGATCGGCACGGAAAAGCGCGTAGCCGCGCTTGAGCAGGAACAGCAGCGGCTTGCGCCGCTCGCGCACGTCTCGCACGAAGCGCCGGGCCGCGGTGGACGCCGGCGAAACGTCGATGTAGTACGCCTCCACGGGTACGCCGAGGCGCTGCAGCGGGGCCAGGATCTCGGAAACGAAGATCCCCTCGGCGAGCAGCGGGCCGCCGTTGAGTTCGATCCCGCGCATCGAGTCGTAGCTGGAGGTGCTGATCGAATAGTTCGGCACCTGCGTCGCCCCGCTTTCGAGCAGTTCGATGATCGCGTCCACGGCCAGGGAGCAGTTCCAGGTGCCGGGATGGTCCCAGTCGATCTCTCCGTAGCCGGTCTGCGGCAACGGGGTTTCGGGAGTGTGTTCGGAGATCTCGCGGTAGAAGTTGTCCAGTTCCACGTGGGGGTGGCCGAAGCGGTGAGCCAGGTAGGACTTTCCGGATCCGGAGGCCCCGCCCAGCAAGATCAGGGGTGAATGTTGTTTCGGCACGACATCCATTATTCACCGCCGCGCATCCGGACCTAGAATCGTGCCCATGAGTCTTTGGAATCCCGATGCCGACCACCCGCTGCACGTGCGGATCGAGGATGCCTCGGGGGACCCGGAGGCCGACCTGATGGCCGGAATCGGACTGCTTCAGGCGGTGCGGGACGGGGATGCGCCCGCGACGTTGCGGATCTACCGGCCCGACCCGACCCTGGCTTTCGGGCAGCGCGACGTGCGCCTGGCCGGCTACCCGCTGGCCGTGGCGAGGTCGCTGGAACACGGTTTTGCCCCGGTGGTGCGCAAGGCCGGGGGACGGGCGGCGGCCTACCACCGCGGCACGGTGATCGTCGACCATGTGGAACCCGCGGCGGAGGCCATGATGGGCCACCAGCACCGCTTCAAGGTCCTGGGCGCCCTCTACGCCGACGCGCTGCGCCGCGGCGGCATCGACGCGCGGGTGGGGGAGATCGCCGGGGAGTACTGCGCCGGGGAGTTCAGCGTCCACGGGGTGCCGGGGGCCGCCTCCCGGACGCCGAACGCCGTGAAGCTGGTGGGCACCGCGCAGCGCGTGGTGTCCGGGGCATGGCTGTTCTCCAGCGTCTTCGTCATCGAGGATTCGGCGCCCATCCGGGCGCTGCTGGACGATGTGTACCAGGCCATGGAAATCCCGATGGACCCGGCCACCGTCGGCGCCGCCGATGACCTTTTGCCTGGCTACTCGACCGAGACGTTCATCGCGGACCTGCTGGCCGAATACGCGCTCCACGCGGAGCTGGCCGGGGCGTAGCCCCGGACCCGGGACTCAGCGCGAGCGCCTGCCAAGGGCCAGGCCCGCCCAAAATGCGGCGGCGCAGGCGGCCAGGGCGACCAGCAGCCAGCCGGTCACCTGCTGCGGGCCGAGAAAGAGCATGCCCGGGGCGAATGCGCCTTCGCTCAGGGGCGCGTAGGCGAACCAGCCGAATTCGGCCACCTGCCCGCTGCCCGCAACCAGTGTCGCGACGCCCGCCGCCAGGGTGAGCAGGGCGACGATTCCGGCGAGCGTCGAAAGCCGGCGACGGGGAGACTTCCGGGGTGGCTGGTGCGGGCGCATGGGATCGTCCATGGGGATCAGTATGCCACGACGCAAGCATGAAATTACTGGTGGGCTTGCGTTTGTGCTGCGGCTGCCGAGGATAGGCCGTCCTGGAGTCCTGCCGCGGCGCGGCCAGGGAACGCCCGGGCGCCACACGCACACGCCTTGTGCATTGATGCGCATTGCGTGGCGGGAGAGACCGGGCAATACTCGGCCTAATGCACCGCGCATTGCCCGACCCTTCGGAGGTACACGACATGGCCGAGATGCCGGCACCCACCCACTATCCGCCGCTGGTCACCGGGCTGGCGGGCAAGCGCGTCCTGCTGACGGGAGGCGCCGGGGGACTCGGCGCGGCCATGGCCCGCACGCTGGCGGCCCAGGGGGCGCATGTGGTCGTGGCCGACCGCGACGGGGCCGCGGCCGGCGCCCTGGCGCGGGAAATCGGCGGGGAAGGGTGGGAAGTGGACCTCCTTGACACCGCGGCGCTCGAACCGCTGGAGCTGGAGGTGGACGTGCTCATCAACAACGCGGGGGTGCAAACCATCAGCCCCATCCAGGACTTCGAGCCCGCCGCCTTTCGCCGGATCCTCACCCTGATGCTCGAGGTCCCGTTCCTGCTCACCCGTGCCGCCCTGCCGCACATGTACTCCCAGGGGTACGGGCGCATCATCAACATCTCCTCCATCCACGGGCTGCGCGCCTCCGAATTCAAGTCCGCCTACGTGGCGGCCAAGCACGGGCTGGAGGGCTTCTCCAAGGTCACCGCCCGGGAGGGCGGCCCGCACGGGGTCACCAGCAACTGCGTCAGCCCCGGCTACGTGCGCACCGCCATGGTCGAGGGTCAGATCAAGGACCAGGCCGCCACCCACGGCATCGACGAGGACGCCGTGCTGGAAACGGTCATGCTCACCAAGAACGCCATCAAGCGGCTGGTCGAACCGGAGGAGGTCGCCTCGCTGGTCGCGTTCCTGGCCTCCGAACAGGCCGCCATGGTCACCGGGGCCTCCTACGTGCTCGACGGCGGATGGAACGCCTGATGCGCGCCGCAATCCTGCGCGCGCTGCCTGGGGACGGAACCGGCAGCTACGCCGACAGCCGGCCGCTGGCCATCGAGGAACTTGCCACACCCGGGCCGCGGGCCGGCGAGGTCGGCGTGGACATCATCTACTCCTCGCTGTGCCACTCGGACCTCTCGGTCATCAACGGGTCCCGGCCCCGCCCGCTGCCCATGGCGCTGGGCCACGAGGCGGTCGGCCGGATCGCCTCCCTGGGCGAGGGAACGGGACACCTGTCGATCGGCACCAAGGTCGTGCTGGTTTTCGTGCCCGGTTGCGGTTCCTGCCGTGCCTGTGCGGCCGGGCGCCCGGCACTGTGCCACCGGGCCGCGGTGAGCAACACCTCCGGGGACCTGCTCCATGGGCCCGCGCTGCTGCGCGGGGCCGGCGGGGAGCGGATCAACCACCACCTGGGAGTCTCCGCCTTCGCCGACCACGCGGTCGTCGCCGCCGAATCGGTGGTGCCGGTCGACGAGGACGTGCCCGACGAAGTGGCGGCCATGTTCGGGTGCGCGGTGCTCACCGGCATCGGGGCCGTTCGGCACACCGCCCGGATGGAAAAGGGCCAATCGGTCATCGTCTACGGGCTGGGCGCCGTCGGGCTGGCCGCGGTCATGGGGGCGGTGCTGGTCGGTGCCGGCAGCATCATCGCCATCGACCCCAACACGGCCAAGCACGGGCTGGCGCTTGCGGCCGGCGCCACCGCCGTGGGGACGCCCGAGCAGGCCCGGGCCCTGGTCGCCGCGGCCACGGGCGACGGGGTCGACGTGGCGATCGAGGCCTCCGGCTCGGCCCGGGTGATTGCCGAGGCGCTGGAAGTGCTGACCCGCGGAGGTGCGGTCATCTGCGTCGGGCTGCCGCACCCGGAGGCCGAACTCACGGTGCCGGCACTGACCTTCGCCGGGGCGGGCAAGCGCCTGCTGGGCTCCTACATGGGGGACGCCCGCCCGGCCGAGGACATCGCCTTCTTCGTGGGCGCCTGGCGCGCGGGCAGGCTGCCGGTGCACCTGCTGCACAGCGACACCCGCCCGCTGGAGGAGATCAACGAGGCACTGGACGCGCTGGCCGAGGGCAAGGTCATCCGCCGGCTGCTCAGGCCCTGACGGGCGCGCCGAACCCGAGACCGGGTTAAAAGGGTGTGGGGGGGGGGGGGGGGGGGGGGGGGGGGGGCCCCCCCCCCCCCCCCCCGGGGGGGGGGGGGGGGGGGGGGGGGGGCGGGGGGGGGCGGGGCCC
>NZ_JBIXLN010000045.1:0-35993 GCF_045798555.1 Paeniglutamicibacter sp. MACA_103
CACCAATTCCTCCACGCTGGGCTCCTCCAAGGTTGCCTCGGCGACCAACCGACCAAAACAGGTCTGCAACATGCACTTCTTCAACCCGGCGCTGGTCATGAAGTGCGTCGAGGTGGTCCGGCACGAGGACACCAGCCAGGAAACCATCGACGCCACCATGGAACTTGCCCGTTCCATGGGCAAGTCCCCGGTGCTGGTCAACAGGGAGATCCCCGGATTCGTGGCCAACCGCCTGATGGGTGCGCTGCGCGATGAGGCCCTGCGCCTGCAGGAGGCCGGCATCGCCAGCATCGCCGACATCGACACCACCGCCAAGACCGCGCTGGGCCACCCCATGGGCCCGTTCGAGCTCATGGACTTGGTGGGCCTGGATGTCAGCTACCTGATCCGCATGGCCACCTTCGAGGAAACCGGAGACGAATCCGACCTGCCGCACCCCGACGTGAAGGCGCTCTACGAGGCCGGCCGCTTCGGCAAAAAGACCGGCTCGGGCTGGTACGACTACGACGGCACCGGCGCCAAGAAGTAATCCCCTCCCGGCACCGCCGGCCGGGCCCCCAAAACGCACGACACCGAAGCAAAGGAAAAACACCATGGCAGAGGCATTCCTCATTGGCGGGGCCCGCACCCCGGTCGGCCGCTACGGCGGTGCGCTGTCCTCCGTGCGCCCCGACCACCTGGCCGCCATCGCCATCAAGGCCGCGGTGGAACGCGCCGGGATCGACCCGGATGCGGTGGACGAGGTCTTCTTCGGCAACGCCAACGGCGCCGGCGAGGAAAACCGGAACGTCGCACGCATGGGCTGGCTGCTGGCCGGCTACCGCGACCATGTCCCGGGCATCACGGTCAACCGGCTGTGCGCCTCCGGGCTCAGCGCCATCATCATGGCCAGCCACATGATCAAGGCCGGCGCCGCGGACATCGTCGTCGCCGGCGGCGTCGAGTCCATGAGCCGGGCACCCTGGGTGCAGGAAAAACCCACCAAGGCTTTCTCCAAGCCCGGCGACATCTTTGACACCTCCATTGGCTGGCGCTTCGCCAACGACCGCTTCACCACCGGGGACCTGTCCCGGGGCGGCAAGATGACCTATTCCATGCCGCAGACCGCCGAGGAGGTGGCGGAGGTCTACGGCATCAGCCGCGAGGACGCCGACGCGTTCGCGGTGGCCTCCCACGAGCGTGCGCTCGCGGCGATTGCCGCGGGCCGGCTCACCGAGGAGATCGTGCCGGTGAGCATCCGCGGGCGCAAGGGAGAGACCGTGGTGGACACCGATGAGGGACCGCGTGCCGGCACCACCGCCGAGGTGCTGGCCGGGTTGCGGCCGATCATCAAGCCCGGAGGCGTGGTCACCGCCGGAAACTCCAGCACACTGAACGACGGCTCCTCCGCAATTGTCATCGCCTCCGAGGCAGCGGTGAAGAAATACGGGCTGGTTCCGCGCTCCCGCATCATCGACGGCGCCTCGGCAGGCACGGCCCCCGAAACCATGGGCATGGGCCCAGTCCCCTCCACCTTGAAGGTGCTGGATCGTGCAGGCTGGGGCATCGGGAACCTGGGTGCGGTCGAGCTCAACGAGGCCTTCGCCTCGCAGTCGTTGGCGGTCATGCGGGAACTGAAGCTCGATGCGGACATCGTCAACAACGACGGCGGCGCCATCGCGCTGGGCCACCCGCTGGGCTCCAGCGGGTCGCGCCTGGTGGTGACCCTGCTGGGCCGAATGGAACGCGAAAACGCCAACCGCGGCCTGGCCACCATGTGCGTCGGCGTGGGCCAGGGAACCTCGATGCTCCTGGAGCGCGTCTAACCGTCGGCATAGAGGCGGGTCACGGCGTCAACGAGGTCGCTGAGCCCGCCGGGAGGTTCGTCCCGCCACCACACCAGCCGCACTTCGATCCGGGGGCCGTCCTTGATGGGGCGATAGATGACGCCCGGGCGTGGATGGTGGTGCGCCGTGGCCTCGGCCGTGGTGCCCACGCCGCGGCCCGCGGCAATGGAGTCCAGCCAGCTGTCGACGTCGGTGGTTTCGATGAACGTGGGGTGTTGGCCCGCACCGCTCCACAGGTGGCTGTTGGTGGTCCCTGCACGGGGGTCGATGACCACGGTGCGCTGCGCGACCTCGGCCATGCTCACCTGGCGGCGCCGCGCCCACTGTGCGTCGTCAGAGGCGAAGGCGACCACTCGGCGTTCCAGTCCCACCACCACCGAATCGAAGCGCCGTGCATCGGCGGGTCCGCGCATCACCGCCACATCGCAGAGCCCCTCGGCCAGGCCGGAGGTGGGCAGGTTCTGCCTGACCAGTTGGAGCTCGATGGCCTCGTGGTCACGGTCCCAGTCGCGCTGCAGGCGGGCGGTGTGCCGCCCGAGCGCCGCCCACGCGTACCCCAGCCGCAGGACGCCGTGGCGGCTGTCCAGGAATCTGGTGAACCGTTCGGCCTCGGCGAGCACCTTGCGGGCCTGGGGCAATACCTGCTGACCGGTGCTGGTGAGCTCGCAGCCTCGCGGCACCCGGCGCAGCAGCCTCTCCCCCACTGTCTTCTCCAGTCCCGCGATGGTGCGTGAGACCGCGGCCTGCGAGACGAAGAGCCGTGCGGCGGCATCTGTGAAGGATCCCTCCTCGGCCGCGGTGACGAAGTACCTCAACTCCCGAAGATTCCAATCCATGACCAAAGTGTATGGCAGACCCAAAATATGCACTGGGATTATGCCGTAGGGGACCCTACGGTGAGGACATGAAGCCCCTCGACGCCGCAGACCCCCGGCAGAATGTTCCCGTCGCCGTCGCGCCGTTGCGCGCCACGGCGGCCACCGGGCGCCGGCGGGGAACCGGGTTCGCGTTGATGCTGGCCAGCTCGGTCTCGAACCAGGCCGGTGCGGCCCTGGGGTCCATGGCGTTTCCGGTTATCGGGCCGGTCGGCGTCGTAGCCGTGAGACAGCTCGTCACGGCACTCGTCTTGGCTCCGATCGTGCGCCCCCGGCTGCGCGCACTGCGCAAGGACCAATGGCTGCCGATCCTGGGCCTGGCGCTGGTGTTCAGCGTGATGAATCTTTCCCTCTACGCCGCGATCGACCGCATCGGGCTCGGCCTGGCCGTCACGCTGGAGTTCCTGGGTCCGCTCGGCGTCGCCATCGCTTTTTCCCGCCGGCCGTTTGACGTCGCCTATGCGCTGCTCGCGGGCGTCGGGGTCATTGTCCTAATCAACCCCGGTCCGGCTACCGATATCTTGGGCATCACGCTGGGCCTGGTTGCCGCCGCGGGGTGGGCTTCCTACATCCTGCTGAACCGCACCTTGGGGCAACGGTTGCCGGGCCTGCAGGGGACCGCCGCGGCGAGCATCGTCACGGCCGGCATGTGGGTGCCCATCGCGATCTTCTGGTTCCTCGCCCACGTACCGAGCGCCGGCGCCCTCGGACTGGCCGCCGCCTGCGGCCTGCTGTCCTCGGTCGTCCCCGCCATCGCCGACCTGCAGGCCCTGCGGCGGGTTCCGGCCAGGATTTTCGGGATCTTCACCAGTCTGAGCCCCGTGTGGGCGGTTCTCGCCGGATGGGTCATGCTCCACCAAGCCCTGCAGGCCAACGAATGGCTGGGAGTCGGGCTGATCGTCCTGAGCAACATCTTCGTTTCCGTGCGGGGACTGGCCATATCCCGGACCCGGACGGTTTCCGATACTCGGGACCCGGATGACGGCGCTTGGTGAGCTTCCCGCATGCCGCCCGCACCCGCACCATGGCTTCGATATCCGACCGACACGGGACCGAGCTCGCGCCGGTTCCGCGAGAATCGTGGGTCCATAGCCAGACAATCCCACATCTTCCAGGCAAACCACTTGACGTTGCCACACAAACGGGCATAAAGTCATTCAAACACAGATTCATGTGTGGCACGTCACTGGATGCGAGGAAGCAATGTTTGCCGAAGAACGGCACCGGCTGATCACCGAGATGATCGCCGGCAACGGGAAGGTCACCGTCGCCGAACTCTCGGCACGCTTCGACATCACCCGCGAGACCGTGCGGCGGGATTTGGCGCAGCTGGAGTCAGAGGGCACGCTGCGCCGGGTCCACGGCGGAGCGGTTTCGACCCTTGCCGCCAGCACGCGGGAGGAAAGCCACAGCGAACGCAGCACCATCCACGCCGATGCCAAGGCCCGCATTGCCAAGGCCGCCCACCGGCTCCTGCCCGGCGACGGCGTCTCGGTGATGCTCGACGCGGGAACCAGCACCGAGATCCTGGCCGGGCTGATTGCGCAGAACTCCGCCAACACCCCCTCGCTGGTGATCACCCACGCCCTTCCCATCGCCGCGCGCATCGCGGCAAACCCCGAGATCCCCCTGGAACTCATCGGCGGCCGCGTCCGCGGTTTGACCAGCGCCGCCACCGGGGCCGGGACCGTCGAACAGTTCTCCCGGCTCAGCGCCGACATTGCGTTCCTCGGCACCAACGCCCTGCATTCCACCTTCGGCCTCAGCACCCCTGACCCCATGGAGGCCACGGTCAAGACCGCCATGGCCGCCAGCGCCCAACGCGTCGTCGTGTTGGCCGACTCCTCCAAATTCGAAAGGCTCACCCTCGTGCAATTCGCGAAGCTCGATGCGATCGACACCCTGGTCACCGACGCCGCCCCGACCGGCGAACTCGCCGCGGCCCTGGAGGCGGCGGACGTGGAGGTGGTGCTGGCATGATCGTCACCCTGACCATGAACCCGGCGCTGGACACCACCATCGAGCTCGGTGCCCCGCTGGCCCACGGCGGCGTCCAGCGCTCCCTCGGCAGCCACACCCAGGCCGCCGGAAAGGGCGTCAATGTCTCCCGCGCCATCGCATCCGCGGGCGTGAAGACCCTCGCGGTGCTGCCCGGCGCTGAGACCGATCCGCTGTTGCGCCGGCTGGTCGCCGATGACCTGGAGCACCGCTCGGTGCACATCGGCGCGCTGCTGCGCACCAACATCACGCTCACCGATCCCGACGGCACCACCACCAAGATCAACGAACAGGGCCCGGTGCTCAACGCCGCGGTGCTTCAGGAGATCGTGCGCGTCGTCGTGGACGTCTCCCGCTCCGCCTCGTGGCTGGCGCTCGCCGGCTCGCTGCCGCCGGGTGCGGATCCAGGTTTCTACGCGGACCTGGTTGCCACGGTGCGCGAAGCCCTGGGAGACGCGGCCCCGAAGATCGCCGTGGACACCTCCGAGGCGCCGCTTCGGGCATTGTTCGCCGCTCAGGTGCAGCAACTCCCGGACCTCATCAAGCCCAACGCCGAGGAACTTGCCGAGCTTGCCGGCCAGGGCTCGGCAGAAGCCTTCGAGGACTCGCCCACCGCCACCGCCGCGGCGGCCCGGGCGCTGCTGGACCGGGGTGTCGGCACCGTGCTGGCCACCCTGGGTGCCAACGGCGCGGTGCTGGTCAATGCCGACGGCGCCTGGCACGCAACGCATGCACCGATCACCCCGCGCTCCACCGTTGGCGCGGGAGATTCGGCCCTGGCCGGATACCTGCTTGCAGATGAAGCAGGTGAAACCGCTCCCGGGCGGCTGGCCCGCGCCGTGGCCTACGGTTCGGCCGCGGCGTCCCTTCCGGGCTCCGCTATCCCCACTCCCATCCAACTGGCTCCAGACGCAGTGAGCGTCGAAGAGCTGACCCTGATCCCAAGGACGATGTCATGATCGAACTCATTAATCGCGGTCTTGTCAGCCTCGACGCCAATCTGGGCGCCAGCACCGCCGAGGTCATCGAGCAGCTGGCCGCCATGGTTGCGGCCGCCGGCCGCACCACCGATGCAGACGCGCTGGCCGCAGACGGCAAGGCCCGCGAGGCCAAGACCGCCACCGGCGTGCCTGGCGGCATCGCGATCCCCCACTGCCGCTCCACCGCGGTGCTCGAACCGACCCTGGCCATGGCCCGGCTGGCCCCGGCCGTGGACTTCGGCGCCAAGGACGGCCCGGCGGACCTGGTGTTCTTCATCGCCGCCCCCGAGGGTGCAGACCAGGCCCACCTGAAGCTGCTCTCCAAGCTGGCCCGCGCGCTGGTCAAGAAGTCCTTCACCGCCGCCCTGCGCGCCGCGACCACCGAGGACGAAATCGTGGAGCTGGTTTCCGCTGTGCTCTCCGATGACCCGGCGGCCGCCGCCGCCGCGGTTGCGGCGACCGAGACTTCGGCACCGGCACCGGCAGTCGAGCCGGCCGCTGCCGCCGAGGCGCCCGCCGCGGAACGCAAGCCCCGGATCGTCGCGGTCACCGCCTGCCCCACCGGCATCGCCCACACCTACATGGCCGCCGACTCGCTGGCCCAGACCGCCGAGGAACTTGGCGTCGAGTTCGCCGTGGAAACCCAGGGGTCCTCGGGCTCCACCCCGTTGTCCAAGGCAGTCATCGACTCGGCCGACGCCGTGATCTTCGCCGTGGACGTGGACGTGCGCGACCGCTCCCGCTTCGCCGGCAAGCCGCTGATCCAGGTCCCGGTCAAGCGCGGCATCGACGAGCCCGCCAAGCTCATCAACGACGCCATCGCCGCCTCCAAGGACCCGAAGGCCCGCCGCGTCCCGGCCGGCACCGGCGCCGAGGAGTCCACCGAGTCCACGTCCAAGGAATCCTTCGGCGGCGGGCTCAAGCGCGCGCTGCTGACCGGCGTTTCGTACATGATTCCCTTCGTCGCCGGCGGCGGGCTGCTCATGGCGCTCGGCTTCCTGCTCGGCGGCTACGCCATCACCGACGTCGTGGATGACGTCCTGGGCGCCAACACGCTCTTCAACCTGCCCGGTGCCGACGTGGTGTCCCAGATCGGTGCCCCGTTCGGTCCGCTTGGCGTCTACATCGGCGCTGTTGCCTTCAAGATCGGCAACCTGTCGATGGCCTTCCTGGTCCCGGCGCTGGCCGGCTATATCGCCTACGCCTACGCGGACCGTCCGGGCATCGCCCCGGGCTTCACCGCCGGTGCGGTTGCCGGGTTCATGGGTGCAGGCTTCCTCGGCGGCATCGTCGGCGGCGTGCTCGCCGGCCTGGCCGCCCGCTGGATCACCTCCTGGAAGGTCCCGCGCTGGTTGCGCGGTTTGATGCCGGTGGTCATCGTGCCGCTGCTGGGCTCGATCATCGCCTCCGGGTTGATGTTCCTGCTGCTGGGCGGACCGATCGCCAAGCTGACCGTGGGATTGAACAGCTGGCTCTCGGGCATGACGGGAACCGCCGCCGTGGCCTTGGGCCTGATCCTGGGACTCATGATGGCAGTGGACCTGGGCGGTCCGGTGAACAAGGTCGCCTACTCCTTCGCCGTTGCCGGACTGGGTGCCGGATCGATCGCCGAGAACCCGGCACCGCTGATGATCATGGCCGCGGTCATGGCCGCCGGCATGGTCCCGCCGCTGGCCATGGCCCTGGCCACGGTGGTTTCGCCGCGGCTCTTCACCCCCGCAGAGCGCGAGAACGGCAAGGCGGCCTGGCTGCTGGGCGCTTCGTTCATCTCCGAGGGCGCGATCCCGTTCGCCGCCTCCGATCCGCTGCGCGTCATCCCGGCCTCGATGGTCGGCGGCGGCATCACCGGCGCGATGATCATGGGCTTCCAAGTGCTCTCCCAGGCGCCCCACGGCGGCATCTTCGTCTTCTTCGCCATGAACAACACCTGGCCGATGTTCCTGGTAGCCACGATCGTTGGAACGATTGTCTCCGCCGTCCTGGTGATCGTTCTGAAGAAGTTCGTCCGCAAGCCCGTCGTGCAGACGGTTTCCGTCGAAGAGACCGCCAAGGTCGCCGCGTAACAACCCCGCTTCATCCACGTCCACGACTGAAATACCCAAGAAAACAAGGAGCCACCATGGCAGAACGTATTGCAACCATCGCCAGCCGCGTCGGCCTTCACGCCCGCCCGGCAGCCATCTTCGCCGAGGCCGCCGGCAACGAAGACCTCGAGGTCACCATCGCACGCGAGGGCGAGCCGCTGGAGGACGCGCTGGATGCCTCGAGCATCCTCTCCCTCATGGGCCTGGGCGCCTCGCACGGCACCAAGGTCGTCCTGCGCGCCGAGGGTGACGGTGCCGAATCGGTGCTCGAAACCCTGGCCGCGATCCTGGAAACCGACCACGACGCCTAAGCACCGTCCCGGCGTTTGAGCCCTCGTGTCCCGGGTGGAACTTCCCTGCGAAGCCCCACCCGGGACACCTGCGTTTCCGGGACCTTGCGCCTTTGCTCCGGCTGTTGCAGGAACCGCCCCCAACGGGGACGGATCGTGGGGTCTGCCTGCACTATTGACCGTGGTGTTCCGCGCCGCCCGACGGCGGGGCCGTGCTTTCGCGGACCACCAGTTCGGGGGCCACGCTCTCCGGGGAATGCTCCAAGCCCGGATCGGCCATGTAGCGCAACAGGTGGGCGACGGCACGTCGGCCGGTTTCCTCAAATGATTGTCGGACCGTGGTCAACGGCGGCAGGCTGTAGGCTGCCAGCGCGATGTCGTCGATGCCGACGACGGATACGTCCTCGGGCACCCGACGGCCAAGTTCGTGCAGGGCGCGCATGACGCCGAAGGCCATCTCGTCGCTGGCCACCAGGATGGCGGTCACCTCCGGCATCCGGCCCAGAAACTGGCCGTTGCGGTAGCCCGATTCGGGCGTCCAATCACCGTGGAGCTCGGGAGGGACCTCGCAACCTGCCTCCTGCAATGTCTCGCGCCAGCCCGCCACGCGGGTTGCGGAATCGGACCATTCGAGGGGGCCGGCAATGTGCCATACGGTCTTGTGCCCGAGATCGAGCAGATGCCGCGTGGCGAGTCGGGCGGCCTCTGTCTGGTCCACCGCCACGACATCGGCAGCCGAAGTCCGCGATCCGTCCACTGTGACCGTCGGTACCCGCCGGGTGATCCGTTCCAGGGGTTCATCGACATCGATGAGGGGCACGGCAATGATGAGCCCGTCGACGCCCTGGTCGACGAGGCGCGTGATCGCCTTGCCGATGGCAGAGGATGCCAGCGACGGCGTCGTCGCGGTGTTCACGACGTACCCGTGGGCGCGCGCCTCGTTTTCGATGCCCAGCGACAGCGAGGCCCTAGAATAGAAGTTCGTGGCCAGCGTGATGACCCCCAAGGTCCTGCTGTGACCGGTGACCAGGGCGCGGGCCGTGTTGTTGCGCCGATACCCCATCTTTTCGACCACGTTCAGGACCCGGCCTCGGGTTGCCGGCTGTACATTCGGGTGATCGCTGAGCACGCGTGAAACGGTCTGCGCCGATACCCCGGCGGCCATGGCGACATCGCGCATCGACGGAGCACGTTCGGACGAACTGTTCATGCGCTGCGGCCCCCTCGTCGTTTCCATGAATCCTTCCGTTCCATCCTATGCCGGACCCGCCCCACCGGCCGTGCCGCCACCGGCCCCCGTGCTTCGTGCCACGCGCCGCCTGGTCTCGGCAAGAACCGTCAGTGGGGCGGCACCGGTGACCAGGCCGCCCTCCTTCACGAAGCCCTCCTCACGCCCGGAAAGGGCCGCGATGAGCCGGCCACGGCAGAGCGATTCCTCCCGCGCATGGTCGGCGTCGCCGATGAGGTTGTGCAGCTCGCCGGGATCGGCCACGAGGTCAAAGAGCTGTTCACGCCCCGACCCCGATGCCCAGATGTACTTCAGCCTCCCATCGGTGATCCATTGGATCGATTGGCCGAAGTAGGTGTGCTCGCCGTGCAGGTGGTCCCGGGCGGGCGCTCCACCGCCGTCGAGCATGGGTGCCAGGGAGAAGCCGTCTACCGATTCGGGGATGTCGACTCCTGCCAGGTCGAGCAGGGTCGGCATGATGTCGCGCAACTCGACCACATGGTCCACCACCTGGCCGCTGGCCCTGCGCGGGTCGTGGATGATCAGCGGAACCCTGGCGGACCCTTCGTACGGCAGCGCCTTGCGGAACATCTGGTGGTCGCCCAGCATCTCGCCGTGGTCGGAGGTGAAAGCAATGACCGTGTTGTCCCGCAGGCCGAAGTCGGCCAGGGACTCGAGGATCCGGTTGAGCTGCAGGTCCAGTTGCGTCATCAACCCGTAATAGCCCTGCCGGGCCCTGCGCACGACGGCGGGAGGCAGCTTTGCCAAGGCCGCCTGGTAGTCGCCATCCCGCCGGTGTTCCTCCCAGTCCGCGATCCAGTCACCTACCGGCAGCTCCTCCTCCGGAACGTGGGCGTATTGTTCCATGGCCCAGGCCGGTGGATCGTAGGGCGGGTGCGGGCGGTGGAAGGAAAGGTACAGGAAGAAGGGCCTGGTCGGGTCACGCCGATACATCCACTCAATCGCTTGGGTGCCGAGCCAGTCGGTCGGGTGCAGCCGCTCGGGCTTGTCCCACGGCCGGACCGAGACGGAATTGCAGTTCACCCCGGAATCGAAGTATTCCTCCTCGGGTGCCACCCCCGGCTGACGGCGCAGCCAGGGGACATAGTCGTCGAAGAACCGGAAGTCCTGCCGGTGTTCGCCTCGCGCATGGTGGAGGTAGCCGTCGTGCAGGATGACGTCGTCAAAACCGATGCGTGCCCGTTCCGGGTAGACGTGCATCTTGCCGATCGCCTGCGTGTGGTACCCGGCACGGGAGAATTCGCCGGGCAAGGTGACCGGGTGGGCGGCGTCAAAGGGAACACCCTCTTCGTAGCCGACCCGGCCGTGGCGTTCCTGGGACTGCCCCGTGAAGAGGGCGGCCCGGGCGGGCACGCAGGTCGGAGTCGCCGAGTAGGCGTTGGTGAAACGGGTGCCGGTCCGGGCCAGGTCGTCCAGGTGGGGTGTCTGCACGAACGGGTGGCCGGCCGCCGAGAGGCAATCCCCGCGCCATTGGTCGGCACAGATGAGGATGACGTTGGGACGCGCGTGAGGCACGGCGTCCTGGCTAGAAGGTCTCAATGAATTCCTCTGTCATGCCCAGGGAGGGTCCGGTGTGGATCTCGATCCGGTCACCGAGGCCCTCCAATTCCAGAACGGACACGATGTTTTCCCCGGATGCCAGCAAGGGAGCCGGCACGTACAGGGTAGCCTGAGGCCCGCGGTTCCAGTAGCGGCCCAGCAGGAAACCGTTGATCCAGACGAATCCCTTGACCGAACCGGGCAGGGCCAGGAAGGCGTCGGCGGGTTCGTCCACGTCCAGCACGGCGACCGCCAGACCCGGCGCGGATTCGGAAGACGCCTGCGGCAACCCGGGAGCTCCAACGGGTGCCGTTGCGCCCGGGCACAGCTCCTCCGGAGCGAGTTCGGCCAGGGCGAGGTGGCGGTGTTCCCACCCGTGGACGAGGCGTCGCCCGATGAGCACACCCCCGACGATGCCCTTGGTCTCGCCAAGCCGGGAGCCGTAGTTGATCCGGCCCTGGTTCTCCACGATGATCTCCAAGTCCACCCGCTCCCCGGTACCGCTGAGCTCCAGGGTTCGGCCGGGCTCGTTGCGGTCCAGCGTTCCGACCCGGTGTCCGTCAACGTGGACGTAGGCGCGGTCGCGCAGGCCTTCGATGGAGATGCCTATCGGCCCCTCGGGCAGGATCGGCCGCGCACGGTAGACCACCATGCCGGCGTCTACCCCCAGTTCCTCGAACGTCAGCGGGTGCGCGGAAGTGACCGGATCCCCGGCCCGCCGGGCGAGCGCGAGCAGATCGACGCGGCGGACCAGTGGCAGCTCGGCGGAAGGGAGCGTGGGCGGCGGGTCCGCCAGGTGAGCGGGCACCGGCTCGGCATCGGATCCGAGGAAGACGGCTCGCATGGCATGGAATTTCGGGGTGAGCGCACCGTTTTCGGCCACGGGGGCGTCGGAGTCGTAGCTCGTGATGGTCGGCTGGAAGGTTCCGTCAGCGAAATTCGCTCCGGAGGTCAGACCGAAGTTGGTTCCCCCATGGGCCATGTAGAGGCTGACGGATCCGTCGACCTCGAGGATGTCCCGAACGACCTTGGCCGCGTCGGCCGGTTCCCGCACGTGGTGCTTCTCGCCCCAGTGGTCGAACCAGCCATTCCAGTATTCCGCGCAGAACAAGGGTTCCCCGGGACGGCGTCGACCCATGAACTCGGCGTGGTCGCCGGCCCCGCTGCCGAAGGTTGCAGCCGCGAAGGTCCCCTCGAGGGTTCCTCCGTCGAACATCAACTCCGTGGGCCCGTCAGCGGTGTACAGCAGTTCGGTCACTCCACGGTCGAGCAGTTCGCCGCGCAACCAAGCCAGGTAGTCGGCGTCGTCGCCGTAGCTGCCATATTCGTTCTCCACCTGGACGGCGACGATCGGGCCGCCGTGGGCTGCCTGGCGTGGAATGAGGACGGGCATGACCAGGTCGAGCCAGCGCGCGACCTCGGTCGTGAACTCCGAGGTCGCGCAGCGCAGCCGTCCCATCTTCCCGCGCGTGACCCACCAGGGCAGGCCGCCGTTGTCCCATTCGGCACAGATGTAAGGACCCGGGCGAACGATCACGTCCAGGCCCGCCTCGGCGGCAAGGTCGATAAACCGGCCGAGGTCGCGCCGGCCAGTGAAGTCGGGCCGGCCCCGAACCGCCTCGTGGAAGTTCCAGGGGATGTAGGTGTCCACTGTATTCAGGCCCATCGCCGCCAGCCGCTCCAGCCGGTCGGCCCATTGGGAGGGGTGCACGCGGAAATAGTGGATCGATCCGGAGAGGATGCGGTGCGGCTTCCCGAAACGGAGGAACCCCCCGTCGCGTACGGCCAGCGCCGCCGAGGTCCCCGCCACGGCGGTCTCCGGATACGTTTCCTGCAGCATTGAATTGCTCACTTCCTAAGGTCTCGGTTGGCGGTGGTGCGGCGTTTCGGGTGCCTATTTGCTGGCGCCCAGGGTCATGCCCTCGATGATCCGACGCCCCAGCCAGATGTAAAGCAGGATCATGGGCAGCACCAGGATCAGCACGCCGGCGAAGAGTCCGCCGTAGTCGGCGCCGTTGAACTGCTGCAACGCGATGAAGTTCAGGAGGGCGACGGGCAGGACCTGCTTGTCGGTGTCCTGGATCAGCACCAGTGCCAGGAATGTCTCGTTCCAGATGTTGATGGCGTTCAAGGTCAGCACGGTGATGATGCCGGAGCGGGCCAGCGGCAGCATGATCTGCCAGAAGGTGCGCAGCGAGGAACAGCCGTCAAGGGCCGAGGCTTCCTCGAGTTCAAGGGGCAGGCTGCGCATGAAGCCGGTCAGCAGAATGATGGTGAACGGGATTCCCGCGCCGACCAGGGCCAGGAACAACCCCCAGAGGGAATCGATGAGGTGCAGCTTCTCGAGCAGCACGTACAGGGGAATGATGATGACCTGCACCGGGATGCCGATGCCCATCGCAAAGAGCGCGAAGACGGCGCCGGAGACCTTCCTGGTGCTGCGGGCGAGCACATACGCGGCCGGGGCGGAAAGCACCACCAGTGCCAACGAGCCGCCAATGGTCATGACGGCGGTGTTCAGCGCAGCCACCCCGAACTGGCCCTCGACCAGTGCCGTGGTGAAGTTGGAGAACACCGGCGGAATCGGCAGCCCCCAGGGGGACTGGAAGATCGAGCTGTGGCTGCGCAGCGAGGTGACCAGGACCCAGCACAGGGTGCCGATGTTGAGCGCGGCGAGCACCCAGATGAGGGCGATGCCGACAGAGCGGACCTTGCCGGTGGCACCGATGCGTGCGGTGGAGGTCCGCTGGCGTCGAGGGCGTTTCGGCGCGGTCTCCCGGGGAAGTACGGTGGTCATGGATTCCTCAGAACTCGATCGGGTCGCGGCGGGTGATGCGCTGCAGCAAAAGGACGAAAACCATCACGGCCAGGACGGTGACCACGGCGGCCGCCGAGGCGTATCCGAACTCAAATGCCGGGTTGCGTCCGCCGAAGGTCTTGCCGTAGATGAACAGCGCGCTGTTCCACACGTTGGTAGGGGGCATGTCCGCGGTGGTGCCGCCGAAGGCATAAATGAACTCGAAGATCTTCAGCGAACCAATGGTCCACAACACCGCCGCGGCGGTCACCACATCCCAGGTCAGGGGCAGCGTGACGTAGCGGAAGCGCTGCCAGGCCGTAGCCCCGGCGAGGGCACATTCCTCGTAGAGGTACTGCGGGATCTGGTCCACGGCGGCCATCAGGATGGTGACGTAGAGGCCGAGGTTGATCCAGACGAGACCGATGATGATGATCAGGAACAGGTGTTCTCCCAGCCAGTTCGGCCCCTTGGGGATGCCCAATGCACCCAACCCGGTTTCGAGCAGGCCGTTGAATTGGAAGATGAATCCCCACAGGATGGAAAGCACCACCGGGGAGATGATCGTCGGGAAGAACACGACGTTGCGGATGAACTTCCGTCCACGCATTTCGCGCAGGACCATCGTCAGGGCGAAGGCGACGGCGAAGACCGCGATGCCGCCGACCAGCAGGATGATCAGCGTGTTGGCAAAGGCCTGCCGGAAGACCGCGTCACCCAGCAGCCGGCTGTAGTTCTCGAAGCCCACGGGCTCCGGGGTCCCGATGCCATCCCACGAGGTGAACGAGATGACGAACGAGGCAACGGCCGGCCCCAGGAACAGGACGGCGTAAGCCACCAGCGCGGGCGCGAGGAACGGCCAGAAGGTGCGCCGTCGCCGTTTCTCCATGGGCGATTCGGACCGCCCGGTCCGACGGCGCCGGGAGACGTCCTCGGACGGGGCACCCGCGGGTGGCGGTGTCTCTCGGGAGTCGATGGTGGCCAGCGACATGTCCTAGCCCTGGCCCTTCCAGTAGTTGGCCTGGGTCGCGGAGATCTCGTTGGCAAAGCCCTTGGCATCGGTGTTGCCGGAGAGGAAGTTGCGGACCGGAGCGGCGAAGACCTCGGGCACGATGCCCGCGTAGTCGACGTTGACCCCGTCCATGACCAGCACCGGCTCGCTCTGCGCTATCGAGTCGGCGAGGGCTTCCAGGTCGGCCGGGACGCTGACGTCGTCACGGGTGGACAGCGCACTGGCCTTCTTGACGTAGTCCTCCTGGTACTTCTTCTCCAGGACGAAGCGGATGAAGGCCTTGGCCAGGTCCTTGTTCTCGGCCTTGGCCGGGACTGCGTAGCCGGTGAGGCCGATCTGGGTGTTGGCTTCCCCGGTCGAACCGACGGGGATCTCCAGGGAGGCGAAGGTGAAGTCCTTGCCAACACTGGTGGCGGTCTCCTGCGGGATCCACGAACCGTTGAGCAGGAAGGCCGACTTGCCGGAGGCCCAGCCTTCCTGGATGGCCGGGAACTTCGAGCCGAAGCTTCCGGCGGCAAAGGCTTCCGGCGGGACGACCTTGGTCACCTTCTCCAGGGCCGCGACGACGTCGTCCGCCTTCCATGCCTCCCCGGTCTTGTCCTCGACGATGGAGCGGAACTTCTCCGGACCGAGCTCACGCATCAGGATGCTCTCGACCCACAGGGTGGTGTAGAAGCCGACGTCGCCGTCGAGGGCCACGGAGCCCTTGCCTTCCTGCTTGATCAGTGCGGCCAGGTCGTCGAGGGACTTCGGCGCGTTGTCGGCCAGGTCTTTGTGCTCGGCGGCGTCGTACCAGATGCCCATTCCCAGGACGGAGTACGGGACGAGCCAGGCGGCACCGTCGTCGTTGGTGACCAGGTCCTTGTACTTGCCGACTCCGGTGTCGCTGAGCGGCGTCTGCTCGTTGATGGAAGTGGCTCCGAAGACCGAGGAAAGATCCTCGCCCTGCCCGTCGCCAACGATCGGCGCCAGGTTGTCCAGGGCCGCCTCGACGACGTCGGGGGCGTTCGATCGCATGGCGGGCGCCAGCTTCTGGGTCATCTGGCGACCTTGCCATTCGACCTCCACGGTGGCCCCGGTGGCTTCCTCGAAATCGTCGATGGCGGCCGCGATGGCCTGGGCCTGCGGCTCCTTCTCTTGCCAGAACGACCAATAGGTCAGGGTCTCCCCGGAAAAGTCGCCTGCAGCGACGTCGGCGCTGCCACTTGGGGCAGCTGCTTCGCTGCCACCGCAAGCGGTCAATGCCAGGGCGCCGGTGAGGGCAATGGCGGTGAGGGCGCTTGCCCTCGGGGTGTGAATGGAACGCATTGTCTCTCCAGACTTTCCGGACCCGGAATTCGAGCCTATGTTATGGATCACATGTCCATAATGCTGCAACCGCCGAATGAGCGCAAGTACCAATTTTCGGCCCACCCACTCGCCGAGCCGGACGAAAATCCCGGACCCGGCCCAAATCTCCCTTCATTGACAACGAACTTGGAGCGGCGAATCTCATTGCACCATGGGCCACAGGGAGCGAAATTGTCCCGCCCTTAAAAACTTCCCCGCCCCCTTGCCAAGGGATATGAACTGAATCACAATGTATTTGTTATCCATAACAGAGTGATGCTGCAACCATGGGGCAGTGGCGGGAACGCCGGGCAGCGGGGATCGCTCGCAACCAATGAAGGAGAACGATGCGAAGATCACCACTCAGGAGTCGACGAGCCGTCGGCCTGGCGGCCATCGGGGCCCTGACGGCCTCGGTCTTGGTGCCGCTGGGCGTGGCAGCGGTACCGGCCACAGCTGTGACGTTGGCCGAAAACACGGAGGTAATTGCCTCCGAGTCGCTGAGGATCACCGTTTCCAAGGACTTCCCACAGGTCCTCCAGTACACGGACCAGGCCACGGGCGGTTCGCTTGATGGGACCACCGCCCCGCTCGATGCGGTCACGGGTGATTCGCTCACTGCCCCGCTCGATTCGATCACGGTCAATGGCCTAACCGAAAAGGTCGATGTCACGGCGGACCGTGACGGCACCTCGGCCATCAACTACAAACTGACCCTGCCCGGCTTGCCGGGAGCGGAGATCGACGCCCGGCTGAGCGTCCAGGGTTCCGTCATGACATTCGAGGTCACACGGATCCAAGACGGATCGGGTGAAAAGATCCGCACCATCGGCATGCCCGGCAACAACCTGGTCAGCGTCTCCTCGGCCAGCTCAAACGCCCAGGTGTCCACTGCCCTCAACTCCGTGGACCGCGGTGTCTCGGGCGACACATTCACCAAGGTCACCGACACCACCCCGGTGGATGCCAAGCCGCTGGACTCGGCGTTCGCTTTGGTCAACACCTCGGAACTGGCCGCCGCCCTGGAGTCCAACTCCCTCTATGACACATCGTCGGGGCCCGGCTTTCGTGAACAGGGCCGATTCCAGCGCCAGGCCGTCAATGACGGCACCCACGTGCGCGTCGGCGTGGCCAGCGGCGAATGGCTATATCGTGCAAACCAGTCCAACGAGACCGAAGAACTGCCCTGGTCCAAGGTAAAGATCACGGCCGATGCCAACAACGACGCCCTCGTCGACTGGCAGGATGCCGCCATCGTCTATCGCGACATAGCCGTGAAGCCCCACAAGGGCGGCGATGTCAAGAACAAGGTGGTCCAGCGCATTCCATTCAACTTCGCCTCCCAGGCCACCCACCCCTTCCTGAGAACACTGGACGATACCAAGCGCATCGCCTTGGCCACCGACGGACTGGGCCAGAGCGCGATCCTCAAGGGCTTCGGCAGCGAGGGCCACGACTCTGCGAACACCGACTTCGCCGACAACTACAACACCCGCGCCGGCGGCCTCACGGACTTGAACAAGCTGTTGAAGGCAAGCAAGGAGTGGAACGCCTCTTACGGCATCCACATCAATCAGACCGAGGCCTACCCGGAATCGCTCTTCTTCGATGAGAGCCTCGTGGACGTGAAGAGCAAGGGTTGGAACTGGCTGGACCAGTCCTACATGATCAACCAGCGTCAGGACATCCTCTCCGGCAACCTCGCCGATCGCGTCGCAAAGTTCCGCCAGCAGACCGATGAGAACCTCGACATGGTCTACGTGGATGTCTTCTACCAGTACGGCTGGCTGGCCGACAGGCTGCAGAAGGAGCTGACCAAAAACGGTTTCCGGGTCGGCTCGGAATGGGCCTACTCGCTCGCGCGCAACAACACCTGGTCCCACTGGGCCACTGATGAAAAGTACGGCGGGTCGAACAACAAGGGCGTCAATTCGCAAATCGTCCGGTTCGCCATGAATTCGCAGAAGGACACCTGGAATCCCCACCCGCTGCTGGGCAACGCCAACATCGTCGAGTGGGAAGGATGGACCGGACAGAACGACTACACCGCGTTCACCAAGAACATCTGGACCAAGAACGTACCGGCCAAGTTCCTGCAGCAGCAGGAGATCATGAGCTGGAAGGACCACCGGATCGAGCTGACCGGTGGCATCGCCGTCACCGGAACCTCGGCATCGGACCGCGTCATCACCGACCACGGCGCCGAGGTCCTGCGCGGGGGAACCTACCTGCTTCCCTGGGCCGCGGACGGCACGTTCGACTCGACAGGGGAGGAAAAGCAGAAGCTCTACCACTACAACCCCCAGGGCGGCAGCACCACGTGGACACTGCCGGAGCGCTTCCAGCAGAACGGCGAGTACAAGCTCTACAAGCTCACCGACACCGGCCGCAAGCTCGCGGCCACGCCAACCACCACCGACGGCAAGGTCACGATCTCCGCGGAGGCCGGCCAACCCTACGTCCTCGCCATCGACGAAGAGGCGGCCCTGCCGAAGCAGCCCAAGTACGGTGAAGACACCCCCGTTGCCGACCCCGGTTTCAATGCAAGCGATCTCACGGCATGGAACCCCTCGGGTTCGGTGGAGATCGAGCGCACCGACAAGGGCCTTCGCCAAGCCGTGCTGGGACAGGGCAAGTCCTCCATCAGCCAGAAGCTCAAGGAACTGAAGGAGGGGACCTACTCCGTCAGCGCCTGGGTCGAAGTCGCACCCGGAAAAAAGCGCGCCACCACGCTCTCGGTGCGCGGCGCCGGAAGCGAGCCGACAAGCACCACCATCACCGGCTCGGGCGCCGAGAACTTCGTCGCAGCCGATGAAAAACACGGCACGCATTTCCAGCGGTTGCGCGTGCTGATCGACATCAAGGAGGAGGGTTCCCCGCTGCTGCGGATCGAAGCTGCCGACGGCGACGCCGCCGTACGCATCGACGATGTGCGGGTCGTGCCCACGACCCGCGTACCGACCCAAGGCGTCATCTCGGAGGACTTCGAGAACGTCGACCAAGGCTGGGGCCCCTTCATCAAGGGAAATGCCGGCGGATCGAACGATCCACGTACGCACCTGGCGGAGCTGAACGATCCGTACACGCAATCGGGTTGGAACGGCAAGGCCACCGACGACGTGATCGAGGGAAAGTGGTCGCTGAAATCCCATGCGGAGAACAAGGCGAGGAACGGCGGCCCGGGCCTGGTTTACCGAACGTCGAATTACACGGTGCCGATGCAGCCCGGCCACACGTACAGGGTTTCCTTCGATTACCAGAACGCCCTCGCCGACCAGTACAACTGGGTCGGGGGATACGATTCGGCAACCGGCCCGGTCAAGACCATCACCACGGCGTTGCCCCGGCAACTGGCAACGAAGCGCTTCAACAACACCTTCGTCGCCGGCGGATGCGGCGAATCGTGGGTCGGGCTTGAACGTTCCGGAGCGACGGACGGCGCAGACTTCAGCCTCGACAACCTGCTGATCGAGGACCTGGGTGAATCCGACGTGATTCCGGCCTGCGCACAGCTCAGCGTCGCGATGGACGGCGACGTGGTCCAACCCGGCCGCGACAACACCTTCACGACAACGTTCACGTCCGATGAGCCGGCCGACATCGACAACGTCGCGGTTGCCCTGGCCCTACCCGAGGGCTGGACGGCCGAGGCCGTGACCGCTGCCACCGCGCCGACGCTTGCGCCGGGCCAGAAGCTGGCCACCACGTGGACGGTCTGGGCACCGGCAGATGCCGCAGGCAACTACACGGTGGGGGCCACGGCCACCTACTCGACGACGCAGGAGCCGCTCGGTGAGCGCACTGTCAGCAAGGACACCTCGGTGTACACGCTGCCGGCGCCGCCGGTGGGCACTGTCTACGCCAGCGACCACCAGTGGGTCAGTGCGGATAACGGCTGGGGGCCCGTGGAGCTGGACATGTCCAACGGCCCACAGGCCCCGAATGACGGCCGGCCGCTGACCCTCAACGGCGTCGTGTATGCGAAGGGGCTCGGTACCCACGCGCCGAGCAAGATCCGCTACTACACCGGCAGCCAGTGCACGTCGTTTACGGCGGACGTTGGACTCGATGATGCCCAGGCCAACCGCGGCTCGGTGGGGTTCACCGTCCTGGCCGATGGAAAGTCAGCGGCCAGCAGTCCCGTCATGCGCCCGACGACCCCGACGCACAAGATCGCGGCCGACATCACCGGTGCCGAATACGTCGACCTCGTGGTCGATATCGGCGGCGATGACAACGGCAACGACCATGCGGACTGGGCGGACGCCAAGTTCATCTGCCAATAGCAGCGCTTCGCACTTGCGGCCCCTGCGGCCGGGCTTAGGTCCGGCCGCAGGGGCCGTCTGCGTGGGTCCGCGTTGGGTGCCTCTGCCGGAATTCCGCCAGGACTCCGGCTACCCGGCCGGACGAATCCTGCCGGCCACCGATTCCAGACGCTGCTCGCGCACCGCCAGTTCCAGCCCCTGTTGCAGGCATGCGGAGATCTTCTCGGTCATGCGTCCGTACCCCAGAGCCCCCATGGCCTCGCGCTTGAGCTCGTCGACGCCGGATTCCCCGGCCAGCGAAGCCTGCGCGCACATGAGGTTGGAGATCTCCCGGGGGCTGATGTCCTCGATGTTCAGCTCGTGCGCTGCGAAGCCGGTGCGGTAATCGAGCCAGCCGGCCGGTTCCCGCCTGGACGGCCAGATATATCCGTCCGTGTCGGTGCGATGGGATTTCTTGTCCAGCGCTGCCAGCATCGATTTTTCCCGGGCTGCCGAGACCCTGCCCAGGCCGTAGGCGTTGATGGCCAGCTTGGCCAGGCGGCTGCGCTGGATCGGTCCCTCCGCCTCCACGATCTCGGCCAACAATGCCGCCGCCTTCTTCTTGCCGGCCGCACCCCTGAGCTCGTCTAGTTCGTTGAGCGTCCCGACTTGGCGGAAGTCCCACGGCTTGAAGGGTGTGGCCTTGCCCGGATAGCTGCGTTTTTCCCTTCCGGACGCCGCCTGCTGCACTGCGGTGCCCGCAATGACGGAGGCTTCGGCCTTGCCGTTGTCCGCAGAACCCCTGAGTGGGGCCGCTTCCCGGGCTTTGCGGGCTTTCTCCGCCTTCGCCAACTCGGCATCGATGGAATCGAGGACCGACTCGGCGTCCTTCAGCCACGCCGGCAGCCAGATCCGCGCCACCGACTCCCAGCCGAGCAGGTTGCGCAAGATGTCCTGCGGCAGGCCGTCGCGGTCCCCCACGGTCTGGCGGGATGCCCAGAGCTCATTGTCCAGCAGGATCGCCATCAAGGGTTCTTCGGGGCGTCCGGGGACGGCCACGGTCAGATCGATCCTGAAGTCGGAGAGCCCGACATTCGTGTCCACCACATGCCCGCGCTCCCGCAACGCGGCAGCCACCTGCTCGCGGTGCCGATCACGCGCAACGGCCGAGTCCGACCCGCTGCCCAGGGCGTGGTTTCCCTCCGCGGCCAGGTCCAGGTAGGCGCGCAGGTGCTTGATGCCCAGGGCCGAGGAATCCTCGGCGCGCAGGTCGGCGGGATCGAAGCTGGAGAACACCACCACCTGGCGGCGCGCGCGGGTCACGGCCACGTTCAGGCGGCGCTCGCCACCGACGTTGTTCAGCGGGCCGAAGTTCAGCGGCAACCGCCCGCGTTCGTTGGCACTGAAGGCCGTGGAAAACAGGATCACGTCGCGCTCGTCGCCCTGCACGTTCTCCAGGTTCTTCACGAACAGTCCCTCGTCATCCGTCTCGAGCGCGGCGCCCAGGCGTTCGTCCGCGTCATCGCGCAGCAGGGACTCGACCAGGTCGCGCTGCGGGGCGTTGAACGTGACCACCCCGATGGACGGGATCTGACCCGGTGAGGCGTCGAAGCGGGCCTTGATCTCCGCCACGATGTGCCCGGCCTCCACCGGATTGGTGCGCAGCATTCCGTTGGCGCCGGTGCGGTGGAAGGTCCCCTCGACACGGACGAGGGAAATGCCGTAGCCGTCGTGGCCCGGACGGGCGGCCCTGTTGCGCGGGGACGGGAAGGAGGACAGCTTTCCGCCGTAGTAGTGCTTGTTGCTGAAGGCGATCAGCGATTCGTCCTGGCTGCGGTAGTGCCAGGACAGCCAGCGGCGCTGCACCCGGGCCATGACGGCCTCCGACAGGATCGACTCCTCATCGGCCACCGGCAGCTCGGAGTCCGCGTCGTCCTCGGAGTCAATGGAGACCTCGGCGAAGGAGCTGGGCGGCATCTGCTTGGAATCCCCCACCACCACCGCGGACTTGGCGCGGCCCAGGGTTCCGATCGCGTCGGCGACCCGGATCTGCGAGGCCTCGTCGAAGACCACGATGTCGAATTCCCCGGCCCGCGGCGGGAAAAACCGGGCGGCGGAGTCGGGGCTGACCAGCACGCACGGCAGGATGGCGGTGACCAGATCCCCGTAGGAGTCCATGAGTTGGCGCACGCTCAAGCCCCCACGCCGGCGTTCGAGCTGCCGGGCCAGTTCCCCCATGCGTTTCTCGGCTGCCTTCAGCCGATCGGCACGCTGCCGGGTGATGAGCTCGGGCAGGGACTTGCCCCGGTGTTGACGCAGCTGGCTGGACGAGGAGGTGAATCGCCCGATGGCGCGCGTTTGGGCGGCGTCGCTGAACTCGTCCAGCCCGTGGGTGGCCAGCCGTTCGGCCAGGGCCGATTCGGCGCAACCGCGCATGAATCCCCGCACTGCGTTCTCCGCCGGGATCTCTCCGCCGGCAAGCTGTGCCCAGGCGGCTTCCAGCCCGTTGGCCTTCAGCGGTTCCAGGGCGCCGAGGAAGGCGATCCAGCGTTCGAGTCCGCGCTCGGCCGTGGGCCCGGTGCCGCGTTCCCGGGCACTGCGGCCGAATCGGCCCAGGAAACCCGGGGTGTCCGGCCAGGCCGCACGGGTGCGGGCCACCGCGGGGATGGTGCCCGGCAACCGGTCCCATGCGGCGGCAAGCCCGTCCAGTTCTTCGGCGAGCGCCGGATCGGCGGGTGTGCCCCGTTCGAGGACCTCGCGCAGCGATGCCACGTAGTCCGTGTCCTTGCCGGCAAGCCCGGCTTGGGACAGCACTCCCGCCAGGTGCACCAGCCTTTCGCGCTGCTGCGCGACCGACTGGATGTCACCTTCGACGAAGGGGTTCCAGTGCCCGCCCAGAGTGATTCCCGCAAGTTCGCCCAGGCCAGCGACGAGCTTCGCGCACTGTGCCCGGGCCTCGATCATGCCCTCGACCAAGGCCACCAGGTGCCGTGCCTGCTCCTCGGCGCCGATCCACCGGTCGCCGAAGTGCTCGCTGATGACCTGCAGGCGCCGCTTCTTGCGGCCGATCCCGAGGAACCCGAACCTGTTGGCGACCGTGGCTGCCTGGTGAACCGGGGCCAGATCCATTTCCAGCACGGACGGTTCGACGACATCGCTCAGCCAGGACGTGCGTTGGACCAGGGCGGTTGCCTCGGCCAGCAGTCCTTCGCTGTTGGCCTGCCATTCGGGTGTCGCGGCCGCGTCGAGGACGGGAGCTGGTGCATTTCCCTCCAGCAGCCGGGCCAGGCGGCGCAGGTCCTCGGGTTCCGGGGCCCGCTCCACCAGGGATGCCACTTGCGTGTCGTTACTCAGCTGGGCCGCGCTGCCCAGGGCAAGGTCCAGAGCCTCGGCAGCGGCCAGCAATCGTGCTTGCTGATCGGCAGGGACGGGGCCGCCGAGGAATCCCCACGGATGTTCATCGCGCGGCCGTGCCGGTCCCGCGGTGTCGGGAAGCCCCACCAGCGCCTCGCGCACCGCAGCGACCTCGGCTTGCGTGGCATGCGCGGCGAAGCGCTCGGGGATCGGCAGTGCGTCGATGGATGGATCCATGGACAGGGCAATGTTGTGCGCGCCGTAGGCCGAATAGCCCGCGGCGTTTTCCTCGTGCAGGTCCCGCGCATAGCCGGCCAGCCGGTGGACGGAGGATGACAGGTCGTTGGCGGCCAGTTCCATCCCCGCCGCATCGGCGAAGACCAAATGGTCCAGGGATGCCTTGATCTGGGCGCGCACCGCGTTCGGGCTTGATCCCTTGTCATGCAGGTCCAGCGCGAATTCCCCTAAGCCCACCTCGTTGAGGCGCTTGCTCACGACCTCGAGCGCCGCCCGCTTCTCCGCCACGAAGAGCACCCGTTGCCCCGAGGCCATAGCGTGCGCCAGCAGGTTGGTGATGGTCTGCGACTTGCCGGTGCCCGGAGGGCCCTCGAGCACGAAGGTGCGCCCGGCGCGTGCGGCGGCGACCGCCCCCAGCTGGGAGGCATCCGCCGGGACCGGAAGCTCGGCGGCCAATTGGTCGAGGTCAATCTCCGGCCCCGCGGGATCCGCGTCCGCCGGGTCCACGAACTCGTTGGTCGGGGATTCCACCAGGTGCCGCACCAGCGGCGCGGACATGAAGGTTTCCCAGTTTTCGTCCAGGTCCCGCCACATGCGGAACTTCGCGAACTGCAGGATCGCCAGGTCCACCGTCCCCTCCACATGGAAGGGAAGATCGGCCGCCACCAACGCCTCGCGCAGGGCACCGAGGGCGGATTCGAGGTCGATGCCAGACCCGTCGCGCACCGGGTCCTCGAAACCCGGGATGCGCAGGCCGAATTGCTCGTGCAATTTCTCGGCCAGGCAATAGTTCGGGGTGGAGGCACCGGTCTCATCGATCTCGATGCGGTAATGCTTGCCGCGTCCCGCGGGCTTGAGGTGAACGGGGAGAAGGAACAACGGCGAGCGCAGCGCCCGCCCGTCCATGGACCAGGTCAGCGACCCCAGCGCGAGGTAGAGGTTGTTGGCGCCGCTTTCGTCAATGATCCGCTTGGCCTCGCTCGCCACCCTGCGCAAACGTGACAGGTAGCGCTCCGAATCCAGCCGGGTGTAGACCCTGCTCCGGGTGAGCAGCAGCTCGATGCGGCGCTCGAGGGGCAGCATCGGCCCGGATTGGTAGCGCTGGGCATCCAGGGCGCCGATCTCGTCGGCGGGCAGCAGCTCGATGGCCTTGCCGTTGTTGACCAGGTCCTCGAAGCCGTCCACCAGGGATTCGGGCACCGCCAGCGGCAAGCGGGATCGCTCGGTGAAATTAAGTAGGCGGTTGCGCAGGGAAAGGTCCAGTAGCCCGTTCTTCCAAGCGGTGATCCGCGGCGGCGCGGCCTTGCCCCGGGAGAGCGGCACCGACTGGCGACGCTCGGATTTTTCCTTGAAGAAGCGTTCCAGGGTGTCCGAGGGGGCCGTGCGGTACTCGACGACGATGGGCTTGCCGAACTCCGAGACGCCGCGTGCCGGCAAGGGGCCGATGCCGCTGCGCCGCGCCTGCCGGATGTCGATGGCGTAGGCCAAGGACTGCGCGGCAGTGGCGGATTGGGCGTATTCGTTCCTGGTCGCGGCGGAGGCCTCGGCGAGGGAGGCGCGTCTTTCAGCGGTGATCGCGCTGGTATCCACGATGCGCAGGTGGTCGGCGGCGACCAGGTTCACTAGCGCGCGGGCGCCCTCGGCATCGAGGCTGCTACTGGGCAGTGCCCCGTCCGGGATGCGCCAATAGGCCAGGAACGCATGGCCGCGCACCAGCCAGATCACCGAGTTGATCCCCACGCGCTCCAGCAGCGCGCCCATGAGCAGCGTGGTGTCCAGGGCGGTGCCGAGCCGTTCGGTGAGGATCTCCTGGGCGCCGCGGACGTGCTGTCCGCCGAGATCCGCGAGGTCCCAATGCGCCGGAGGGGTGCCGAAGCGGATGTTGCGGCCGCACAGCACCTCGAAGATGCACTCGACGGATTGGTCCACCCGCTCGGCGCCGCCCTGCCGGGCGTCAAGGGACCCGGTGCGAAGGCGGAACAGGTCGCCGGCCTCGGCGAGGATCCCGGTGAGCAGTGGGTGCTGCGGCTGCACGAACGCGGCCAGCAGCTCGGCGTTGGCCTGGGTTCCGGCGCCCGGCCAGTAGCTCGCCGGCAACAGCTCCACCGCGCCGGATTCCTCGGCGACCAGCTTGCCGTTGTCGGCCACCCGGACAATGAGCCTGCCCGGACGGCGCGTGTCGACCAGGGCGAAGGCCGCCGGATCCAGCACCACGTCCAGGTCGTGGAGCGTGCTCACTCCGGGCGGCAATTCCAGGCTGTGCTTGGCCACCGCGGAGACCGGCAGGTTGCCGCTCATCAGCACCGCAGTCACGAATACCGGGCGAGGCTGCTCGCCGCGGTTCTCGAGCACCACCCGTTCGAGGATGCGGGCATGGGTGTGGGCCGTGGCGTAGTTAATGGATGGACCGTGTGCGATCTCGACCCGGATGGGTCCGCCGTTCCCGCTCGTCCCCGAATCGGAGTCGGCGTCCAGTGCGTCAGGGTCATCGACCTGCCGTGCCGCGGCAGCGGCCAGGTCCTCCACGCGCCGCGCCGGGTGCTCCAGCTCCAGGGCCCGCAGGAACTCCGAGCAGGCCTCCAGGCCCCGCTGGACGGAGTCGGCACCAAAACCTGCCCCTTGTTCCCACGCGTTGCCCAGATCCCGTAGTTCAAGGGCCAGCCGATGCTGCCGAGGCGAAAGTTCGATCAGATGCCCTGCGGTGCCGGGAGCGGCAATCAGCCGGCCGAGTTGCATGGACAATTCCTTGGGGCCGGACGAAGTAGCGGATCCCAAGGCATCGTCGAGCCGACCGAGCAGCCCGGTCCAGCCGGCCGCCTGGTTCTGTCGGGCAAGATGATCGGCGATGAATGGAGTCAATGCATCCGAGACGATGTCCAGTGCCGCACCGACAATTTCCCGCAGTCTCATCCAGTTACCCATCCCGTAGTCGAAGCCCGGTCAACCCGAACACGGCTGACGTTGCCCTCCTATGAACCTATCCCAGATATGCGGTGACCTGCCGGCCGCCCGACGTGGGACCGACAAGCACCGGCGTCTATTTGTACTCGTTCTCGGTCAGTTCGATGACGAAGGCGCGGCGTTCGGCGATCAAGGCATCGCGCATCACGAAGACCTCTCCCATGGCCATGCGCATGATCTCGCCGTTGGCCCGGTGCGCCTCGCCGGACAGCTCGGCCATGACCACGTCGTCCTCTTCGACCAAGCGCACTATTTCCAGCACCGGCGGCCCACTGAAGTCGGGGCTTTCGATCGCCTGGTCGTAGGCTTCCTTGCCTATAAGCCGAAAGTGGCCGAAGACCGTCCATTCAATGTCGTCGGTCAGGCACGACAGGATCTGGGCATGATCCGACTTGTTGAATCCGTCGATGTACTTCCTGACGGTGTCCTTGTTGGCAGACATATATGAAACCTCCGGGAATCAGTATGTGGCGCTTCGGTGGGCAGCTGGTCCCTGCATGCGCTTCGGCCGCTCGGCAACAAGTTCGCGCACGAGGCCGACATGCAGGTTTTCTAGGCTAACCACCTGTACTTCTCGTGGGAATGCCTATTCGCCCGACATCCGATCGATGCGAGCGGTTTGCTCGGGCTGGTCACCCCGCCCGGCCCCATCAGGTGTCCTGACATGAAGAGGGAATGCCGGGCAGAGTGGGCTTTGTCCCCACTCGGCCCGGCATTCTCACGATCCCGCGAGGGTGCCTGACCACGCCGCGGTGGCCAAACCAGCTAACCTCCGCTCAGGGGCTGCTGACCGGTTCCTGGACGGCCTCCACGTTTTCCGGTTCAAACGCCGCGACCTTGTATTGCGTCAGCGACACCACCAGCGCCACCAGCGTCGAGAAGTAGGCGAAGAACATGAAAGGCATGTATTCGAGCGTTGCAACACCCAAGACACCCGCGGCAAAAACGCCGCCGCCGGACCACGGGAAGAACGGATCGTACACGGTTCCTGAATCTTCGAGGGTCCGTGAGAGGTTCTGGCTCTTGAGCCCTAGTTTCTTGAATCCCGGGGTGAACAAGGTCCCGACCATCACGGCTCCGAAGGAGTACGAGGCACCAAGCCCGATCGAGGCGATCATGGTTGGCGAGGCCAGGACCATAATCCTCCGGCGCGTGTTGGCCCATTTCAGCACCACGCCAAGCAACGCGTGGACATAGCCGCCAAGGTACAACAGCCCGGAAACACCCACGGCAAACATGAACAGCAGCACCAGGCCGGCCATAGCCATCATTCCGCCTCCGGAGACGAGCTTGTCGATGCCTTCCTGCCCCGTGTCCGAGACGTAGCCGCTGTACAGGCCTTCGGTGACGTCAAGCAGGCTCATCCCTTGGTAAGCCACGGCTAGGATCGCCCCGGCAACGGCGCCACCCATGATGGAGACAAACGGCGGCAGCTTGAACAGCAGCATGCCCACGGTGACCACGATCGGAATCAGGGTGATGTAACCCAGCTTGTAGCTTGTGTCGAGCCCCTTGACGATGTCGCCGATGGCCGATCCGGCGTTTCCGGTTTGCGGGACCATGAAGCCCAGCACGCCGAACGTGATCATGGTCAGAACGTAGGCGGGAGCCGTGGTGTGCAACATGTAGCGGACATGGGTCATCAGCGGGGTCCCGGTTATGGCGGCCGAGAGATTCGTGGAATCTGAGAGGACCGAAAGCTTGTCGCCGAAGTAGGCGCCGGAGATCACGGCACCAGCCGTGAGCGGTGCGTAGATTCCCAGGCCGTTACCAACCGCCATCAACGCCACACCAACCGAACCCATGGTCCCCCATGACGTTCCGGTGACCAACGACGTCACGGAGCATAGGAGCATCGCGGTCACGAAGAACCACGACGGATGGATCGTTTCAAGGCCGATCTTGATGATCGTAGGGATGGTCCCGGACATGGCCCAGGAACTGATCAGCATTCCGACGGCCAGGAGGATGAAGAGCAGCTCCACGACCTTGCGGATGGAGTCGAAGGCCGAATCCTGCACCTCTTGGTAGGAGAACCCCGTCGCAATCATCAACATCATCAAGATGACCATCCCAAAGAACATGGCCATTTCGATCGGCATCGACATCACCGCGGTGCCGACGAGGAGGATGACCGCCAGGAGCGCGATCACGCCCAGGGAGACCAAGATGGATGGCTCCTTGCCGCGCAGGCCGATCCGAGTCTTATCTATGTGCACATAGGGCTTCTCGTCTACCTCGACCATGTGCCCTCACCTCTTATCCATGTTTGCGATGATTCATCATCGTTTCCGACATCCGGGTTGTTGTAATTCGTTGAGTGGCATTTCTGCCCATGACTTCAGGCGGGCTTCACCGTGGAAGGATTCGGGCCACGCTGCCTCGGCGGCCTGGCTCCGTGGTTTCGGCCGTCGGGCCGTCATCGGGCGCTGAATCCCCCGTCCACGACCAATTCCGTGCCGGTGACGAAACTTGCATCGTCGCTGGCCAGGAACGCCACGGCGGCGGCAAGCTCTGAAACGTGCGCGCGGCGGGCCATCGGGGTTTCGGGAATGACTCCCCCGTCTTTTTCCGCCTCGTTCAGCGGTGTGCTGACCCCTCCGGGCACCAGCGCGTTGACCCGGATACCGTCATCGGCCATTTCCAGAGCCGCTGTACGGCTCAGGCCCAGCAGCCCGGCCTTGCTCGCGGCGTAGGCGGAATATCCGACGGCTCCCGAGGGGCCGAAGATCGAGGAGGTGTTGATGACCGAACTGCCCGTTCCCTCCTTGAGCAGGGGGTGCATGGTCTGCAGCCCCAGGAATGCCCCGGTGAGATTGACGTTCAGGATGCAGTTCCATACCTCGGGATCGAGTTCGGACAGCGGGCCCACGTCAATGATTCCGGCGTTGTTCACCAGGATGTCCAGGCGTCCGTGTCGCTCATGGAGGTGGTCGCGGATGTCAGTCCAGTCCTCGCGTCGCGTGACGTCCAGATGCAGATAGGAAATATCCAGGCCCTCATCCGTCCAGGCCTGGACCTGTTCCCTACCCACCTCGTCCAAGACGTCGGCGGCGTAAACGGTCGCGCCCTCGGATGCCAGACGCCTGGCATGGGCGGCGCCCTGGCCGCGCGCCCCACCGGTGATCAGCGCAACGCGCCCGTTCAGCCGCTGGGGTGCGGAATAGTGGTTTTCTTCGCTCATGGGGTTCAATCCTTTGCGGGCTAGGAAGTTGTGGGAACAAGCAGCCCCAGCGCCTGGCGCTGGAGGTCGAGTTTTGCGCGTTCGGGGGTGCGTAGGGACCCGGACCGGCTTTTGACGTAGCCGGTCAGTTTCGCGATATCCACCATGGCCTCGAGCTGCTTGATGGCAATGGCGCTGGCGTCCAGGACGGTGGCCCCGCTGATGGAGGTCCTTGTGTAGCCCGCCCGCCGCAGCATCGCAGCGTAGTACGTGCAGCCGACCACGATGGTCTCCGCTCCGTCGGCGACGCATTCCTCCGCTAGGGCGTCGAAGCGGGGCACCACCTGGCGCGTCGGGTCCGCGACGGCCTCCAGCAGCAAAGCGTTGGTCGATTCGGGATCCAGGTACCGCACGGGACGTGCGATGGAGCGGTCTCCCAGTCCGTAGGCGAGCAGGTCCCGCTCGATGGAGAATGACGTCTTCTGCGACACCGTGGCCACGGCGAAGCGGTGCCCCATGGTCAGTGCGGCGAGCATTGACTGCTCCCCGACCGAGGCCACCGGAATATCCAAGGCCTCGCGCACCTCCCACAACGGGTCGTTCCAGCAGCCCAGCAGCACCCCGTCGAACCCGTCGTCCTGGGCCTGCAGTGCGGCCTCGGCCATGAACACGTTGTTCAATGATTCGGCGTAGAGGGAGCGGGCGAAGTTTCCGCATCGTTCCAGGAACCGGTATTCCACCTGCACGTCGTCGCGCAGCAGGCCCTGGATGGATTCCTCCATGGCCTGCCACAGCGGTTCGAGCTCGGGAATCCGCGTGGTCGGGTAGATCCAGCACAGCTTCAACTTGATTCTCCTTCGATCGGGAATGGTTGCGGGGTAGACCAGGTTCAGGCCTTGACGCCCACTCCCATGGCCTCGATCAGTCGGTTGGTGTCCTTGATCTGCGCGTCCCAGAAGTGCCGCGGGATATCGATGCGGTCTTCGGGATCCTGGAGCTTGGCGAAGTATTCGGCCAGGTGTGCGCTGCCCTTAGGCGCCGCGGCGTGAAGCTCGAGCATGCGCGTCACGATCCTGGCCTGCACCCCGTAGATCGGGATCTGCGGTCCGCGCGGTGCAATCATGCCGATGTAGTAGAGCTTCTCGAGCCCCTCCGGGATGATGCCTCCGGCGTATCGCACCGGGGCGCCCTTGCTGCGCGGGACCAGCGCCTGTTCGAGGAACGGCAGCGTGGAATGGAATCCGGTGGCGTAGAGGATGGTGTCGTATTCGCGCACCGTTCCGTCGGCGAAGTGGACATTCTTCCCTTCGAAGCGCTCGATGCCGGAGCCCACCACGCGTACGCGGCCGTGGTGGATCCAGTAGAGCAGCAGGTCGTTGACCACCGTCGCCCCTTCGGCCAGGGAGTGGTGTTCGGGCACCGGCAGGCCGGGGTAGTTGGAGTTTTCCCCAATGGAGACCCTGGCCAGCAGGCGGGCAATGAGGTCCTGTTCCTCCGCCGTGAAATCCTTGAGGAAGCCGAGTTCGGAGCGCGGCTGGCCGAAATACATCTTCGGCTGGAAGTAGGATCCGTGGCGGACCACGATGTCTGCTTCGAACCGGTGCTGGGCCACATCCACCGCTAGGTCGCAGCCTGAGTTTCCGGCTCCGACGACTAGGACACGATTCCCTTCTACGTCCCCGACGTTCTTGTAGTCTCCCGAGTGAATCTGCGGGCCGTCGAAGGTACCGGGAATTTCCGGGATCTTCTTGTCCCAGAGGTGGCCGTTGGCCACCAGGACTCCTTCATAGGTGTCAGACCCCTTGGTGGTGGTCACGACCCAGCCGGCCGAGCCGGTGGTGCCCTCGGTCTCGACCGGGGTTACGGAGAGCACCTCGGTGTTGAAGGAGATGTGCTCCAGCAATCCCCGTTCTCGCCCATAGGAGTGCAGGTACTCGGCGATCTGGGTCCGGCGCGGGAAATGCGGGTAGTGGGCGGGCATCGGGAAGCCCTCGAAGTGCGTCTGGTCGCGTGAGGTGATCAAGTGCAGGGCGTCGTAGTCCGTGTTCCAGTGGCCGCCGACAGTGTCGTTCTTTTCGAAGCAGTCGACCTCGTGGCCCGATTCCAGGAGGGTGTTCAGCGCCGACATTCCCGCCGCACCCGCTCCGATCACACAGTACTTCTTCATGGCGTTGCCTCGTTTCATTCAAAAATTTGGGACTTTGGCTTGGGTCGCGCTGGCTAGCGCATGACGTCTCCGCCGGAGAGGACAACGGTCTCCCCCGTCATGAACGAGGCGTCGGGGCTGGTGAGGATCGAGACCCACCGGGCGATTTCCTCGGGCTCGGCCACCCGGTTCAGGGGAATGCCCTTGGAGGCTTCTTCCATTCGTCCCGTGGCGGCGTTGCCCGGAGTCCGCACCCAGCCCGGCGCGATGGCGTTGACCCGGATCCCCTTCGGCGCCAGTTCCAAAGCCAATTCCTTGGTCAACATGACCACGGCGGCCTTGGATGCCCCGTAAAGCAGCTGCCCTGGCGAGACGGTGAAGGCGTCGACTGAAGCGAAGTTCACGACGGCCCCGCCGTTGCCCATGTGCTCGACGGCCTCGGCCGTCACATTGAGCACGCCGAGCACGTTGATGTCGAAGATGCGGCGAAACTGTTCGGTCGTGAAGTCGGCCAGCGTGCTGGGCGGATAAATGCCGGCAACGTTCACAACGGCCTCGATGCGGGTGCCGTTGTTAGCGAGATGGGAAGCTATGGCCTGCTTGATTCCCGCGCGATCAGTGACATCCACTGGAATAACCGGGATGAAACCATCGACCGCTTCGAGCTTGCCTTCGGTCAAGTCGAAGGCCAGCACGTCCCAGCCATGGGCGGCCAGACCCAGCGCGGTCGCCCGGCCCATTCCGCTTGCGGCTCCGGTGACGATGGCTGTGGCGCGGACCGTTTCTTCATGCATTGGCTGGTTTCTCCTATACGGGCCACCGGCACGTGGCCGGTTGCCTGCGAACGATTCATGTCCTTCCAGTGTGATCTGGCATACAGTGCTCGTCTACGACACAATCCTTATACTGGCCATAGGCTCAACCTATAGCCAGCCGCCATGGGCAGCCCATGGCTCCGAACGCGGAGGATGAAATTCACATGGCCGAAGGCCCGACACTCAGGCAACTCCAGTACTTTCTTCGCGCAGTGGAAACCGGTTCCTTCTCCGCGGCTGCCGAGGCCGAATACGTGGCACAGCCCAGCATCTCCGAACAAATCCGGCGGCTCGAAAGATTGGTTGGAGCGCAACTCTTCACGCGCACCAACAGGCAACTGCAGCTCACCGACGTTGGCCGGCTGATCCTTCCCCTGGCCAAACAGACCCTGGCCAGCGCCGAGAACCTCACCGTTGCCGCTCGTGACGCCCGAACGCTCAGTGGCGGCGAGGTCTCCTTCGGGACCTTCAACAGCGCCCATTCCTACATGCTCACGCCGCTGATTTCCGAGTTCAAGTCGCTGCACCCGCAGGTGCGCATCCGGCTCTTGGGGCTGAATTCCGCACAGGTTGCAGACAGCATTCGCAACGGCGACCTCGAGGCAGGGCTGGTGCAACTGCCCATCGACGACACCAACCTGCACGTGAGCGAGCCGGTATTGGTCGACGAGGCGGTCTTTGCCTCCGCCGACCCGCAACGGACCCTAAAACCGGTCACCATCGAATTCCTCGCCGAGTCCAAGCTGATACTTTCCGAGGCCCACTGGCGCAGCAGCGACCCGTTGCGCCGTGGCCTCCACCGGCTTGCCGCCGAAGCCGGGGTGCAAATCACCCCGGACATCGAGGTCGAATTCCAAAGTGCCGCGCTGGAGCTGGCGGCCAACGGGCTGGGCGACACCGTTGCTTCCTATTATTCGGTGATGCAATACAGCACCCGTTCGGTACTCAGCTGGGCGCGCCTCGATCCGCCTTACAAGGAGGTGTTTGCATTCGTCACCCGGGCCAGTGGCGGAATGTCCCCGGCGACGGCCAGGTTCATCGAGCTGGCCAGAAAGCACATTTCCGGCCTGGCCACGCTCTCGGGCCCCTAGGCCACCGGCCGCCGGATCGGAAATCCAGATTCATGACCGTTCGGTCGGTGACACAAAAGAGCCGCTGTGACCCACGTCAAGTATTGTGGCTTCAAGCGGTCAAGCAGCCGCCGACAACTGAATAGTCTTCCGATCACGCGCGGCTGGAGAGTCCCGGACACCACTCGGGCACCGAAGGGGCAAGCACCCGCAATCTCTCAGGTACCAGGAACAGCCGCGTGAGGAAACTCTGGAGAGCAGCCACCGGGACGGGTGGCTCACCGACGAAGCACGCCAGTGCCATGGGGCACTGGTTTCACTTTCAGGTTCAGGACAGAGCGGGCACGGTGGCAACCGGCATCATCAACGGCCAGCTAATCACCGCACTGAACCCTTCGATGAACGGTAGAACTCCCCCATGCATGTACCTGCCATATTGCCCGCCGCTGCGGACAGCAACTCGACGGACATCCTCGCCGTCGCCAACTCACCGATCCTGTGGGCCTGCGCCATCGGCGTCTTCCTGGTCATCATCGTCCAGAGCGTCATCTACATGAAGGCCGCCCGAACCGCCGCGCCGCACATCGGAATGACACAGGCCGAACTCAAGACCAGCTTCCGCGCCGGTGCCATCTCCGCCCTCGGCCCCTCGCTGGCCGTGGTCTTGGTCGCCGTCGCACTGCTCACGATCTTCGGCACACCTGCGGTTCTGGTGCGCATCGGCCTCATTGGCTCGGTGTCCTATGAAACCGCCGCGGCCGCCATCGCCGCCAAGACCGCGGGCGCCGAACTCGGCGGCCCGACCTACACCCAGGCGGTCTTCGGCCTGGCCCTGGCCGCCATGAGCCTGGGCGGAGCCATGTGGATGATTGCCACCCTCATCCTCACCCCGCTGCTCAAGCGCGGCGACTCCGCACTGCGCAAGGTCAACCCCGCCATCATGATGGTCGTCCCGGGTGCCGCCATGGTTGCCGCATTCATGGTGTTGGGCATCGGCGAACTGCCGAAGTCGTGGCTCCACGTTGTCGCCTTCGTGTCCTCGGCGGCGATCATGACCGTCTTGATGGTCGTCGCCAAACGGGTCAACCGGCCATGGATCAAGGAATGGGCGCTGGGCATTGCCATCATCCTGGCCCTGGCCATCACCTACGCAGCCACCCGCCTCTAAACGCAGCCAAGAATCCCAGGAGCACATCATGAGCAAAGCAACAGAGCTGCACGAGGCGCTTGGCGCCTTCGACAAGACCACCTCCCGCTGGGGCCGGATCACCATGATCATTGGCCTCTTCTTCTCCCTGGCCGCCCCGGCCTACCTGGTCTTCTTCGCCGGTCTGGACATCGAAGTCGCCGGAATCGTCACGGCCTTCGCCGCGCTGGCCGCGGTCTTCGGCGTCATCTGGATCGTCGAGCCGTTGACCTACTTCCCGATCCTTGGCGCCTCCTCCATGTACCAGGCGTTCATGATCGGCAACATCTCCAACAAGCTGCTGCCGGCGGCGATGATCGCCCAGTCGACCATCGGCGTGAAACCCGGCACCCGCAAGGGCGAATTGGCCTCGGTCGCCGCCATCTGCGGCGCCGCAACCGTCCACCTGGCATCCCTGTTCATCTTCGTGGGTCTGCTGGGCACGTGGCTGGTCAGCGTGATCCCGGTCGACATCATCCAAACCGTCCAGTTCTACATCCTTCCGACCGTCATGGGCGCCGTTCTCGTCCAGGCCATCGTGAGCCAGAAGGCCCCGCGCTCGGCGGTGATCGCGCTGGTGGTCTCGGTGATCGTGGTCTTCATTGCCCAGGTCTACAAGCCCTTCGGCCTGTTCTCCACGGCCGTCGCCGTGATTGCCACCGCCGCGCTCGCCTGGATGCTGCGCGACCGCAAGACCCTGGGGACCCCTGAGGATGTTCCGCTGGAAGCCAGGCCCGAGGGCCCGGTGTACTGACCGGGACGTTCGGTCCGCTGATACGAATTTTCACGATATTGACTGGCGGGGGGGGGGGGGGGGGGGGGGGGGGCCCCGGCCCCG
>NZ_JBIXLN010000046.1:0-33751 GCF_045798555.1 Paeniglutamicibacter sp. MACA_103
CGCCCCCCGCCCCCCCCCCCCCCCCCCCCCCCCCCCCCCCCCCCCCCCCCCCCCCCGGGTTAAGACGAAAAAACCCCCACCGGAGTAGGGGTTTTTCAGCGGACACGGGGAGATTTGAACTCCCGGTCGAGTTTAACCCCGACACTTCATTAGCAGTGAAGCCCATTCGGCCGCTCTGGCACGTGTCCATTTCGCTGTTTCCAGCTCCCCTAGACTACCCAAAGCTGGCGCGGCACACAAAACGAGTGCTGCAGGGCTGCAACAAACCCTCGAGATCGGTGGACCACGGCCGCCAGGGGCACCGCCCGGGCGGTAGCGTTGGACCCATGCAAGCCACCGGACTGGTCACCGTTGCGGACCTGAACTACAACACGGCCAACAGGGACCGCATTGCGGTTTCGGTCCGGCTTGCGGTGGTTCTTGACACCGGACGCAGCGTCTTGCTGTTGGACGATCGCGGTTGGTCCTCATCCCAGAAGTGGTCCCAGGCATCGGTGGTGGACATCAGGGAAACGGCACTGGTTGTGGTTGGACCGGATGAACCGTCGGAGGACCAGGACGAAGACGACATGGCAGCGGAGTATTGGGAGCACCTGAGCGACCTCCTGGAACAGCAGGACCTGGCCATTGACCCGGCCGAACTCCGCGAGTTGCCTCACGACGTCCGGCTAAGCCAGCGTCTACTCAAGCGCATCGGCACCGCGGTCCCGGGGTCGTGACTCAGTCGCCGACATGCCGCCAGAGGAACTCGTAACTGGTGGCAAGCATGGTGGCGGTCGCATTGTTGTCGCTGGCCCCGGCGTGGCCACCGTCAAGCGACTCGTGGTACCGGACATTGCCGACACCCATGTCCATCATCTTCGCGGCCATCTTCCGGGCCTGCACGGGGCCGACCCGGTCGTCGCTGGTTGCGCTCCAGATCAGGGAGGCCGGGTAATCGATACCCTCCGGCAGCGCATCGTCGAGCCGGTGGTACGGGGAGAAAGTCCGCACGAATTCCCAGTCCCCGGGAACGTCCGGGTCCCCGTACTCGGCAATCCACGAATGCCCTGCTGCCAGGCGGGTGTACCGACGCATGTCCAGCAACGGAACGCCGCAGGAGATTGCCCCGAACAGCTCCGGGTAGCCGGTGATCATGTTGCCCATGAGCAGCCCGCCGTTGGAGCGCCCCGTTGCTGCCAGGTGCTCGCGCGAGGTGACGCCCCGGGCGATGAGATCCCGGGCGACGGCCGCGAAGTCCTCATAGGCGCGGTGCCGGTTCTCCCGCAAGGCGGCGCGGTGCCAGCGCGGGCCGTACTCGCCACCGCCGCGAATGTTCGCCACCACGTAGCTGCCGCGCCTGCCCGCCGCGGTGCGGCGGACCAGCCAGCCGGGACCCAGCGCGCCAAGGTAGCTCGGGGTCAGGCTGGTCTGGAACCCGCCGTAGCCGTTCATCAGCACCGGGTTCTTTCCATCGAGCGGCAGCTCGCGCGGGGACACCTGGAAGTAGGGGACCCGCGTGCCGTCATCGGAAACGGCGAAGTGCTGGGAAACCTCGAAGTCGCCGGCATCGAAACGCGCGGGGGCGCCCTTGACGACCTGGGGGACGGTGGAGCCGGCTGGATCCGGATCGGCGGTGACGGTGCCGCGGGCCAGCGTGGTGGGCGTGAGGAACCCGGTGAGCGTTAGCCAGAAGTCGTCACCGCATGCGGGATCCTCGTCGTCGACGGCCGAAATGCTGAAGCTGTGCAGCGGGGAGCCGATGTCCAGGGGGCTGAGCGCGAAGTCGTTCGCGGGATCGCAGACGAGTATTTGCGAGGAGACGTCCTGCAGGACATTGAGGAGAATGTGGTTGGCCGTGAAGTCGATGGACTGCAGGGACGTGGAGGCCGTGGGAACGAATATTTCGCGCGGCGTGGCCGTGCCGGCCATGAATTCCTCGAGATCGGCCAGGACGAGCGAGCCCGGAACGTGCGTGGCGCCGTCGCGGGTCCAGGGCGTCTGCGGGGAGAACAGCACCCATCCGCGGTGCAGCGAGACCCCGACGTCGGTGGGGACCTCCACGTGCACCCACCGGTCCTCGCGGCGCACGAAGGTCTTGGAGTTGTAGAAGTCGATGACGTCGTGGGCTACGTCGCGTTCGTACCCCGGGGTCGAGTCATGGGAAACGTAGGCCAGGACGTGTGACTGGTCGATGGCGAAGATTTCCTCGGCCTCGGCCAGTGACTGCCCGCGGAGCAGCCGGCGCACGGTGCGGGCATAGGAGGAACGCGTGAGCGACCCCTCGCCGACATCGGTTGCCACGAACAGCGTGTCCGCATCCGCCCAGGAGACGTTGGTCTTGGCTACGGGCAGGTCGAAGCCGCCCGGGACAAAGGCGAGGGACGGCAAGTCGAATTCCCGCACGCGCACCTGGTCCCCACCGTCAGGGGAAAGCTTGACCAGGGCCCGGGCGTACTCTTCACCCGGTGCCGGGCGCAGCATCTGTGCCCCGGAGAAGACCCAGTCGGTGCCTTCGGCCGCAGCCAAGGCATCCACGTCGAGCAGGACTTCCCAATCGGGGTCCTCCTGCTTGTACGACTCCCAGTCGGTGCGCCGCCACAAGCCCTTGGGGTGCTCCGAGTCGCGCCAGAAGTTGTAGTAGTGCTCCCCGCGCTTGGTGACCATCGGGATCCTGTCCGCGGCATCCAGGACCTTGAGGATTTCTTGTTGGGTGGCGGCAAAGTCTGCGTCGAAGAGCTCGGCCTCGGTGCGGGCATTCTGCCCGAGCACCCATTCCATGGCGCGCTCCGAATCCAGTTCCTCCAGCCACAGCAACTGGTCTTCGGGGGTGCCACCGGCGGTGGAATCGATGTCGTGCGCCGGGGCGGAGGTCATAGGGGCCTGCCCTTCCAAGACCGGGGCTTCAGCAGTATCCGGGGCGTTTAGATCGGTCTCACGAGGATAATCAGGGCTCATGGGCACAGTCTCTCATGCACCACCGGGAATTCGCTCGGACCCCGGGGCATGATCCGGTGACCGGCAGACACAGGGCCCCGGACACCGGATCGCGGGGTGACACGGCCCCGGCTTTCGACCTCCACGGCGCGCAGCGGCGCTGGGACGCTAGGCTGAATCCCGTGAGTGAGAAGCAAAATCCCGGTCGAGAACCGTACGTCATAGCCATCGTGGGAGCGGGGCCGAGGGGAACCTCCGTCCTCGAACGCCTGGCGTCGGAACTGGGACGAACCCGAAACCACTCACACAAAATCACCGTGGTGGTCTTTGACGTCCACGATCCGGGTGCCGGGCATGTCTGGTCCACGGCGCAATCCCGGCACTTCCTGATGAACACCCCGGCGGGCTTCCCGACCGTGGCGCCCGTGCGCACGCACCCGGATGCACCGGGACTGAGCTTTGACCAATGGCGTGCGACAGACGGCGACGGTGCGGTGCTGAGCAGCGTGGAAAGCGCTGAATTGGGGCAAATGGGCCGCGGCTCCTACCCGCCGCGCGCCCTCTACGGCCGGTACCTGCGCCATGTATTCGACCGTTCGGTTGCCGCCTTGCGATCCCAGGAGGCAGTCTCCGAGGTGCGTTTCGAGCGTGCCGAAATCACCGGGCTGCACCGCGGGGATGCCGACTACCTATTGCAAGGGCACCCGGTCGATGACACCCGCCCCCACCCGCGACGCTCCGGCGAGGGATTCGAATTGCGCGCCGACGCGGTGGTGTTGGCGCTGGGACATGTCCCGGCGCGACTCAACCCGGCACAGGAAGCCATGGCCCAGGCCGCGGACGACGCCGGCCTGCTCTACCAGGGGCCCAACGTGCCCGGGGACGTTGCCTGGGACAAGGTCCCGGGCGGGGAGACCGTCTTGGTGCGCGGACTGGGCCTGAACTTCTTCGACGTGATGGTCGCGTTGACGGTGGGGCGCGGCGGGCAGTTCAACGAAATCAACGGCGGGCCCGGCCGGGCCCTTGAATACTGGCCCACGGGCCGCGAGCCGCGGATCGTCGCGGCCTCCCGGCGCGGTACGCCGTACCGCGCGAAATCCTGCATCGAGGAATTCATCCCGGACTCCGTCCGGCTGCGCTACCTGGATGGCGAGGTGATCATCCAAAAGGTCGCCGAGGCCCGGGCGCTGAACCCGGAAGCAACGGCGCGCTTCGACGCCCACGTGTGGCCGCTGCTGCACCGCGATGTCTTGCTGGCCTACTACCGCACCGCCGCCCAGCGCCATCCTTCCCGCTTCGAGGTGGACCCGGACGAATTCGTCGGGCTGCTCATCAACGCCCTCGATGCCGAGCACCAGGCCGGATCGCAGGTATGGCTGCAGGACGCTAAGCGACTCATCGACGAGCTTGCCCCGGCACTGGGGTTCTTGGACGTCCCCGGGCTGGGACATCCCTTCGCCGAGAGGGGATTTTCCTCCCTGAAGGAATACCAAAAGTCCGTCATGGAATACCTGGAATACGACGCGATTTCCTCGGCGGAGGGCGAGAAGGACCCTCTGAAGATGGCCATTGCCACCCTGAACGCGGGGCGCATGATCGTCAAGGACATGATCGCCGAGGGCCTGATCTCCGACGAGTCGCGACTGGCCGAGGTGCAGGGCTGGTTCGAGCCCTTGGTGGAAGGGCTGGCCTCCGGCCCGCCGCTGCAGCGCATCGAGGAACTGGCCGCGCTGGCACGCGCCAACGTCGTGGAATTCATCGGCCCCGACCCGGAATTCGAGATCGACGTGCCCACCGGGAAGTTCACCGCGTCCTCGCCCTGGGTCGACGCCCCGGCATACACGGCGCGCACCCTTATCGAGGCGATGATGCCGGCCAACCGCGTGCTGCAAACCGATTCGCCGTTGCTGCGGCAGCTGCTTGACGACGGACTGGCCGCGGCCTTCACCATGCGCAACGACCAGGGCGAACCGATCCCGGGACAGGGGCTGGAAGTCGTGGGCGAGCCCTACCGGATGGTCGATGCCCGGGGACTGGCGCACCGGGCAATCTTCGTGCTGGGGCTGCAGCTGTCCTCGGTGCAATGGGGGACCGCGATTGCCGCCCAGGCCGGGGCGCCGCTCGACGGAGCGGCCCGGACGCTCGGCGATGCCCAGGACATTGCCCGGGAACTGCTTCGCCTCAGCCAGGTCAAGGACCTGAACCAGCCGAGTTGAAAGCGGGGCCGGGCGAAGGTGCGGTCAGCAACACCGCACCTTCGCCCGGCCGGGGAAGCGCCTAGCCCTGCAGCACGCCCACCAGTTTCAAGGAGGCTCCGCAGCAATCGGTGATCGCCGCAACCCGGCCGAACTCCGAATCCTGCGGGCCCTCGGTGACGGTGCCGCCGTTGGCCACCGCAGTGGCGCAGGCCGCATCCACGTCGTCCACGCCCCAGTAGGTCACCCAGAACCCGGGGACCGCCTCCGGCAGGAAGCCTGAGGCGTCCATCAGTCCGGCCCGGGCGTCGTCGCCCTGTCCGTAGGTGGTGTACCTGAATTCCGGGGAATCCGACATGACGTGCATGTCCCAGCCAAAGGCCTTGGAATAGAACTCCACCGCGGCGGGGTAGTCCTTCGAATGAAGCTCGTGCCAGACGGGGGAGCCGTGCTCGGAATCGACGCCGAATCCCTCGTGCTCCTGCGGCTGCCACACACCGAATGCGGCACCGCCGGCATCAAGGAAGATGCCCATGTGCCCGTACGGCGCCACATGCATCGGCGGCATCAGGACCTGGCCGCCGGCGCCCTGGACGTCGGCCGCCGTGGCGGCGATGTCGTCGCTCTTCAAGTACAGCGACCAGATGTTGGGAATGCCGCCGAACTCCGGCTGGTAGGGGGAGAGTCCCGCGACGAGGTGCCCCTGCCGCGTGGCACTGAGGTATCCGCCGTATTCCTCGGCGATCGGTTCCTCGAATTCCCACCCGAAGAGTGCTGCATAGAATTTCTTGCTGGCTTCGATGTCGGAGGTCATGATGTCGGTCCAGACCGGGTTTCCGGCAGGGGTGTTCTCGCGCAGGGACATTGTCGAACGCTTCCAATCCTGGGTTTGTCTTCGGTTCGTGAACCGGGAATCCAGCCTGCCCGGTTGCATGGAATCCTACGTGTCGCACCAACCCCTGGCCATGGCCTGCGGGTTAACGGAAGGAGGCGGTTCCCGTGGGTACGGGAACCGCCTCCTTGCATTGAGCGGATGGTAAGAGATTTGAACTCTTGGTACGGGGTTACCGCACACTGGTTTTCAAGACCAGCTCCTTAGGCCGCTCGGACAACCATCCAGACCCAAAAAGTATACGCCAGCCGGAAGGGGCGGCCGGACCGCCACGCCCCGCGGGTCACAAACAGGAGCCGGAATTTCCGGGCGGTTAGAGTGGCCCCAACGAGACAAGACGCAGGTGCCGGGACCTGAGTAGCACGGGCCGCCGGGCAAGACCTGCGAGCGGAGCGAAGGATATGGGGAGATGACGATGGCGATGATGCGTGCCTTTGAATACCGGGGTGCAGGCGGTCCCGAGGTGCTGGTCGAGGTCGACCGGCCCATGCCGGTCCCGGGGCCCGGGGAGGTGCTCATCAAGGTGGTGGCCTTCGGGCTGAACCGCGCCGACGTTCAACAGCGCAAGGGCGTCTACCCGCCGCCGCCGGGTGCCAGCGACATCCCCGGGCTGGAGGTCTCGGGCACCATCGAGGCGCTGGGGGAGGGCACGACCGGCTTCGCCGCGGGCCAGCGGGTTTGCGCACTCTTGGCCGGCGGCGGCTATGCCCAGTACGTGGCGGTTCCCGCCGGGCTGGTCCTGGAGGTCCCGCGGGACGTGGACCTCGCCGACGCCGCGGGCTTCATGGAGGTGGCAGGCACCGTGGTGTCCAACCTCTTCCTTGAAGCCGGGCTCCGGGCAGGCAACACCGTGCTGTTGCACGGCGGTGCCGGCGGCATCGGTTCCATGGCCATCCAGTTGGCGGCCGCGGCAGGTGCGAAGGTCCTGGTGACCGCCTCGAGCGGGGAAAAAATCGCCCACTGCCTGGCGCTCGGCGCCCACGCGGGCATCAACTACCGCGAGGAGGACTTCGCGGCACGCACCCTGGAATTGACCGACGGCGCCGGGGTGGACGTGGTCCTGGACGTCGTGGGGGCCAAGTACCTGGAAGCCAACGTGCGCGTCCTGGCCACGGGCGGCACCTTGGTCGTCATCGGCCTGCAGGGCGGGGCCAAGGCCGAACTGAACCTGGGCGCGCTGATGGCGAAGCGCGCCAGGGTCATGGGAACCACGCTGCGCGCCCGGCCGCTGGGCCAGAAGGAGGAAATCGTCGCGGCGGTGAAGAAGCATGCGCTGCCGATGCTGGCCGAGGGCACGCTGGATCTGTCGATCGACCGCCGTTTCCCCTTCACAGAGGCCCGTTCGGCGCATGAATACTTCGATTCGGGGAACCACACGGGAAAAATCATCGTAAAGATCTGAAACTGTTTTTCCCACGGGCTACGGTAGATCACAAGGGGCGGTGTCGCGGACCACAAAAGTCCGCGGCACACGCCCCAAGGATCACTCGCATCGTCCGATCCGTCAGCCCCGTGAGAGGAAAACATGAGCACGTCCCAACCATCGGCTCCAGAGCTTCCCCCGGCAGGTGTCGACCCGCAGGTTGCCCAGGCCGAGGAACGCAAATGGACACCGGCCAAGATTGCCCTGTGGGTGGCGATTTCGCTGCTCGGCGGCGTCGCCTGGGCCATCCTGGCGTTCTCCCGCGGGGAGACCATCAACGCCATCTGGTTCGTCTTCGCGGCCGTGTGCACCTACCTGGTGGCCTACCGCTTCTACTCCAAGTTCATTGAGCGCAAGATCGCCAAGCCCAATGACTTCCGGGCCACCCCGGCCGAATACAACAACAACGGCCGCGACTTCATGCCGACGGACCGCCGCGTGCTCTTCGGCCACCACTTCGCGGCCATCGCCGGCGCCGGCCCGCTGGTCGGCCCGATCCTCGCCGCGCAGATGGGCTACCTGCCGGGCACCATCTGGATCATCATCGGCGTGGTGCTTGCCGGCGCGGTCCAGGACTACCTGGTCATGTTCTTCTCGATGCGCCGCGGCGGACGTTCGCTGGGACAGATGGCCCGCGAGGAACTCGGGGTCATCGGCGGCACCGCGGCCCTGATCGCGACCCTGGCCATCATGGTCATCATCGTCGCCATCCTGGCCCTGGTGGTCGTCAATGCGCTGGGCGAATCCGCCTGGGGCGTGTACTCGGTCGGCCTGACCATCCCGATCGCACTGTTCATGGGCGTCTACCTGCGCTTCATCCGCCCGGGCAAGGTCATGGAAATTTCCCTGATCGGCTTCGTGCTGCTGATGTTCGCCATCATCTCCGGCCGCTGGGTTGCCGAATCAGCGTGGGGCGCCGAGCTCTTCCACCTGGACCGCACCACCCTGGCCTGGTTCATCATCGTGTACGGCTTCATTGCCGCGGTGCTCCCGGTGTGGCTGCTGCTGGCCCCGCGCGACTACCTCTCCACGTTCATGAAGATCGGCGTCATCGGCCTGCTGGCCGTGGCCATCATCGTGGTCCGCCCGGAAATCAGCGTTCCGGCGATCTCCGAGTTCGCGGGCTCCGACAAGGGCCCGGTGGTTGCCGGGCACCTCTTCCCGTTCCTCTTTGTCACCATTGCCTGTGGCGCCCTTTCCGGGTTCCATGCGCTGATCTCCTCGGGCACCACCCCGAAGATGGTGGAAAAGGAAAAGCAGACCCGCTTCCTGGGCTACGGCGGCATGCTCATGGAATCCTTCGTGGCCATCATGGCCCTGGTCGCGGCGATCTCCATCGACCGCGGCATCTACTTCGCCATGAACTCCTCGGCCGCCGCCACCGGCGGCACCGTGGAAGGCGCCGTGGCGTTCGTGAACTCCCTGGGCCTGACCGGCGTGAACCTGACCCCGAGCATGCTCACCGACCTGGCAGCAGGCGTGGGCGAGGAATCCGTGGTCTCGCGCACCGGCGGCGCCCCGACGCTGGCCGTGGGCATCGCGCACATCATGAACCAGTGGTTCGGCGGGCCGGCGATGATGGCCTTCTGGTACCACTTCGCCATCATGTTCGAGGCGCTGTTCATCCTCACGGCCGTGGATGCCGGAACCCGCGTGGCCCGCTTCATGCTGCAGGACACCATCGGCAACTTCATCCCGAAGTTCAAGGACACCTCCTGGCGCCCCGGAGCCTGGGTGTGTACCGCCATCATGGTCGCGGCCTGGGGGTACATCCTGATCCTCGGGGTCACCGACCCGCTGGGCGGGATCAACACCTTCTTCCCGCTCTTCGGCATCTCCAACCAGCTGCTGGCGGCCATCGCCCTGGCCGTGGTCATGACCATCGTGGCCAAGCGCGGGAACTTCAAGTACCTGTGGATCGTGGTGCTGCCGCTGGCGTTCGCCACCGTGGTCACGGTGTCGGCTTCGTTCCTGAAGATCTTCTCCCCGGTCCCGGCCGTGGGCTACTTCGCCCAGCACAACGCGTTCAAGGGCGCCCTCGAGCGCGGGGAAACCACCTTCGGCACTGCCAAGAACGTTGAGGCCATGGAGGCAGTGGTGCGCAACACCGGTGTCCAGGGCTGGCTCTCGGTGATCTTCCTGGTGCTCTCGCTGATCGTGATCATCGCCGCGGTCATCGCTACCATCCGGGCCTACCCCAACGGCGGCGGGACCGACACCGAGGATCCGGAGATCCCCTCGCGCATCTACGCACCGAGCGGACTGGTTTCATCCCCGGCGGAGAAGGAACTGGAGAAGGCCTGGAAGCAGGTCCCCCCGGAGCACCAGATCGCACGCGGGGGCCACTGACCATGGACAGCGCAAGCTCCGGCGCCCGGGGCGCAGGTCCCTCGGTGCTGGCCCGCGGCCTGTGCGCGGTCGGCAACGTGGCCCGCGGCCTCGGGCGCTACCTCGAGGGGGTGCTGGGGGCGGACAAGTACCGGGTCTACCTCGAACACCAGGCGCGCACGCATCCGGGTGTCGCTCCCATGGGCGCGCGCGAATTCTGGCGCGACTACACCGACTGGCAGGAGAAGAACCCGCAGGGCCGGTGCTGCTGACCGGCATTCCGTGCGCAAGCGCATAAGGGCCACGGGGCCGGCGGCCACTGTCCGCCGGCCCCGTGGCGTTGGCGGGCGACCGCGCGGGGCTCCGCCTCGCGGCCCCCGACCGCGGTTGGCTTTGAACCAACAACGAAATCTTCCTGCCTGCCCGGGGAATCACATGGCAAGATGGAGCCATGAGCGAGCACAGTGACCAGATCCCCGATCCCGACTCTGCATCGAACACCCCCGCGTCAGAGGATGCGACGTGGCCATTCCAGGCCACGGCCGAGGCCGGCACCCGCCCGGGCGCCGGGACAACGGGTCCCGCCGGGCACCCCGCGGCCCCCGCTGCCGGCAACGTCGCCGGCACCCCGGGCGGGCATGCGCCCGGCAAGGACGGCGTGAAGGTGATGAACATTGGCGAGCCGGCCAAGCTCATGCGCATCGGCGGGATGATCAAGCAGCTGCTCGAGGAGGTGCGCTCGGCCCCGTTGGACGAGGAAGCCCGCGCCCGCATGGCCGACATCCACGAACGCTCCGTCCACGAGCTGGAGACCGGGCTGTCCCCTGAACTTGCCGAGGAACTCCACCGCATCCGGCTGCCCTTCGCCGACGGGGAGACGCCCTCGGAGGCGGAGCTTCGCGTGGCGCAGGCCCAATTGGTGGGCTGGCTCGAGGGAGTCTTCCACGGCCTGCAGGCGGCGATGGCCGCCCAGCAGATGGCCAACCAGCAGCTGGCCCAGCGCATGGCGATGCGCCAGCTTCCCCCGGGCACCCAGGTGGCCCCGGGGATCGTCATCAACGAGCAGGGCGAGCCCGAACGCATGCCACAGGGTGGCCCGGGTGCGGCCGAGGGTTCCGAGCGACCCGCCCAGGGACCGGGCGCCGAGGGCGAGACCGGGTATGGGCAGTACCTCTAGACTGGAATTGGCAACACGGGAAGCGAAATGTTCCTCGGGCATATTGAACCACCGGGGGAGACCATGGCAATAACAAAGGCAAACACGTAGATGGGGCTGTTCTCCTCCGTTCGCGGCGCACGCCGCGACAACAAGGAACTCGGCGACGGGGTATGGCGCCGTGCCTATGACAGGTTCGGGCGTTCGCTGGATCGGGTGCACCAGGTCCTCGAGGGCATCGAGGACGACGACCTGCACAATGCCCTGATCCTCATCGCCAACCACCTGGCCGAGCTCCAGGGGCGGGTGCGCGCCGTGTGTGTCGCCGCCCAGGCCAAGTCCCCGAGCAGCGGGGACGACGTCCCGCACGATCTCTACGCAGTCCACCGCCTGCTGTCCAAGGCCGCCAACGACCTGGCCACCACCGCTCAGGTCGCCGCCATGGCGCGCCTCGACGGGGAACGCTGGGGCTACGCGTCGGCGGGACTGGAGAACGTTGCCATGCGCGCGGACCTGGTGGCCGAGGGCATCGGCGCGGCGGAAGCCGAAATGGCCAAGCACCAGGGGTCCTGACCGCGGGGCAAGAGGTTTCGCCCAGCGCTGATCCTTCCCGCCTCCGGCAATTGCTTTCAATGCACGGTGGCAGGATGGGAAACATGACGAACCTTGTATCCCCAGATCTCACATTCCACGACGGCAACACCATTCCCCAGCTTGGCTACGGGGTCTGGAAGGTCGAAGACGACGTCGCAACCGACGTTGTCCAGCAGGCCTTCGCCGCCGGATACCGCCACATCGACACCGCCCGCATCTACGGCAACGAGGAGGGCGTCGGCCGCGCCATTGCCGCCACCGACGTGCCCCGCGAGGACATGTTCATCACCACCAAGGTGTGGAACGCCGACCAGGGCTACGACTCCACCCTGGCCGCCTTCGACGCATCGATGGAACGCCTGGGCCTGGAGTACCTCGACCTCTACCTGATCCACTGGCTGCAGCCCAAGCAGGGCAAGTACGTGGACACCTGGCGTGCGCTCGTCGAGCTGCAGAAGTCCGGCCGCGTGAAGTCCATCGGCGTCTGCAACTTCACCGTCGAGGCGCTCGCCGAGCTCGAGGAAGCCACCGGCGTGCTGCCGGTGATCAACCAGGTCGAGACCCACCCGTACTTCCCCCAAGCCGAACTGCGCGAGTTCGAAGCGTCCAAGGGCATTCTGCACCAGTCGTGGTCGCCGCTGGGCCAGGGCAACGAACTGCTGCAGGATCCGGCACTCGTCGCCATCGCCGAGAAGCACCATGCCAGCGTCGCCCAGGTCGTCATTGCCTGGCACCTGGCCCTGGGCAGCGTGGTCATCCCGAAGTCGGTGACCCCGTCGCGCATCGTGGAGAACATTGAGGGTCTCGGTGTGCAGCTGGACGCCGACGACATCGCCGCGATCAACGCCCTGGACAAGGGCGCCGATGGCCGCATCGCCGCCGACCCGGCCGTCAGCGACTTCGCCTAGGCGACAAAGTGGCTCCCCTGAACGGGGGCACTGCAGGACGGAGGCGTGTGGGGACCCGGAAACGGGTCCCCACACGCGCTTAAGGCGTGCTCCGGCCCCCGGCCGCCCAAGGCGCGGAACCCGTGGGTTCGGGGCAAAAAATGGCCAAATTCCCAGGAAATTTCTTGTTGCGCGGGCGGTGGAGTGATGCTAAAAAATTAATACCCGCAGCCACACGGGGCAGCGGGATCGGCAAACGACAAAGCTGTGAAGGAGAGAACAATGTTGATGCGCTCAGATCCGTTCCGTGAACTCGACAAGCTCGCCCAGCAGGTTTGGGGGACAACGGCCAGGCCGGCGGCCATGAGCATGGACGCCTGGCGTGAAGGCGATACATTCCGGGTCGAGTTTGACCTCCCGGGGGTAAGCCCCGATTCGATCGACCTGGATGTCGAAAACAACGTCGTGACCATCAAGGCCGAACGAGGTGCACTGGGAGACGAGGTCGAAATCCTTGCCGCCGAACGCGCGCGCGGAGTGTTCAGCCGCCAGCTGGTGCTGGGGGAGAACCTCGATACGGAGAACATCGACGCCAGCTACGACGCGGGTGTGCTGACCCTGCGGATTCCGGTCGCCGAACAGGCGAAGGCACGCAAGATCGCCATCACCAGCAAGGAGTCCGGCCGCCAGTCCATCGGCGCCTGAGGTCCCCGAGATGGTTCACCCGACGGGGACGGCCCGCTCCCGGCATCAGTAAATGCCGGTGTTGGCCACAAGGCACACCGCGGCGCCTCCGGCGCATCGTGGGGCCGGGGGCGACGCCGTCCCCTTCGAAGATGGTCCCGGTCACCGGCGGGGGACGGGACCATCTTCGGCATCCCAGGCCCTGCCCGCGCCGAACCCCGGCGCGATGATTCGAAAGGCATTCCCGTGGACTCCCGCAACCCCTATGCGGTGCTTCGCCTGGATCCGCAGGCCAGCGCCGCCGAGATCTCCCGTGCCTACCGGGCCCAAATGCGCCTGCACCATCCCGACACCAGGCCGGGGACCGACGGCCCGGGGCAGGACGCGCTGGAGCGTTCCCGCCTGCAGTCGGTGATGGATGCCTATGCGGTCCTGGGCAATGCCGCCGCCCGGTCCGCGTACGATCGCGAACACCCATCCGCCCGCGGGGCTTCGAGGGCGGCGGGGGCCAGACGGGTTTCCCGCACGACCCGGCCCGACGTGTTGGCGGGGCCACTGGTCTGGACCCCGCCCCCGGAAAGGAGCCTGCCGTGAATTCCTGGCATCGCTACGATGCGCCGTTGCTGCCCGAGTTCCTTGAGCGCTTTGAGACGCGATGGGGCCAGGGGACGGCACCGTTCCTGGATCCCGAGATCCACGAACTGCCCGTTCCCCGTGCGCAATGGGTCAACGCCGATACGGGCGCCGCGCTGGCCGTGGTGCCGATGTGGACCGCGGACGAGCGGCGCCGCTGTTTTGCCGTGCTCTACCTGCCGCCCGTGAGCGGGATCTGGCTCTTGCGCCCGGGAATCACCGACTACGTCGAATCCCGGGGCGAGGAAGAGCTCAGGCTCCGCAACGATGCGTTCAAGAAGGCGGTGGACCACGCCCGGGCGTTCATCCACGGAGGCGGGCCCTAGACGGCCACCACCGCACCGGGCGTTGCGGACGGAATCCAACGCACGAGGGCCCGCCACCTGACGGTGACGGGCCCTCGAGTTGAAGCTGCGAGCCTCCTGCCAGAATCGAACTGGCGACCTTTTCATTACGAGTGAAACGCTCTACCAACTGAGCTAAGGAGGCACCGTGGCGCGCAAGCACCACAAGTGAACACTTTATAGGAATCTGTCCTCGGTGGTCAAAACGACGCGATGAAATCGTTCCTCAGCAGGTCAATCCGTCGGCCGGGACCGTGCCGTCAAGGAAGTAGGATTCCACGGCGTCGGCGATGCAGCCGTTGGAGCGACCGTAGGCGGTGTGCCCGTGGCCCTCAAAGGTCACCAGCGAGGCGGAGGAAAGCTGCTCGGCCAGTGCCTGGCTCCAGGCATAGGGGGTGGCGGGGTCCCCGGTTGTGCCGATGACCACGATCGGCGCGGCGCCCTCGGCCGTGAGTTTTCCCGGCTTTCCGGTGGCGGGGTGCTTCCAGTCCTGGCAGCCCACCGCACCGTAGGCCAGGTACTTGCCGATGGTCGGGGCCGCCTGGACCAGGTCCCGGGCCCCGGCACGCATCGTCGCGACATCGGCGTCCATGGGGTAGTCAAGGCAGTTGACGGCGGAGAAGGCCGCGGTGCCGTTGCCGGTGTAGCTGCCGTCGGGCTCGCGCCCGGCGGTGAGGTCGGCGAAGTACTGGATGTCATCGACGTTCCCGGCCATCACGTTGCGCAGGGCCTCGGTGAGCATGGGCCACGTGGAATTGTCGTAGAGCGGGACGATGAATCCGTTGACGAAGTCGATGATCGGCACGCTGCGGCCGTCGCTGCCGACCAGGGGCTGCGCCTCCACCTCGGCAAGGAGGCCGCGCAGCTGGCCCAGGGCGTCCTCGAGCTCGCCGGTGAACGGGCAGTCGCCCGAGTCCAGGCAATCCTGCATGTACGCGCGGATCTCGTTCTCGAACCCGATGGCCTGGCCCATGGTGATCTCGTCGTTGTCCAGCGTCGGGTCAAGCGCCCCGTCAAGCACCATGCGGCCGACGTTCCGGGGGAAGAGCTGGGCATAGTTGGCGCCCAGTGCCGTGCCGTAGGAGTACCCCAGGTAGTTCAGCTTCAGGTCCCCGAGCACCGCGCGCATCACGTCCAGGTCGCGGGCGGCGGAAACGGTGTCGACGAAGCCCAGCGCGGCACCGGTGCGCTCTGCACACAGCGCCGCATACTCGGCGCTCGCCTCGCGCATTTGCTCCAGCCCGGCGTCGGTGCTCGGGTCGAACTGCTCGGTGCGTCCCGCGTCCTGTTCGGCCGGCGTCTCGCACTTGACCGGAGTGGAGGAACCGACCCCGCGCGGGTCAAAGCCGATGATGTCGAAGCCGTCCTGCAGTTCCTTGCCGAACATGTTCGGGACCGCCTCGCGGACGGTTTCCAGGCCGGAGGCACCCGGGCCGCCGGGGTTCACCAGCAGCGATCCGGCGGCGTCCTTGTTGCCGGGGCGTTTGTTCAGCGCCAGGGTCAGGGTGTCCCCGGACGGCTTGGCGTAGTCCATGGGAACGCTCAGCTCGGTGCACAACAGCGCCCCTCCGCAGGATTTCCAGTCCAGGTCCTGCGTGTAGAACTTTTCCAGGCCCGCCGGGATCGCGGTCCGTGGCCCGGCCTTGGCGCTGTCCGGTGCCGTGGCCGCCGGTGTCGACTCGATGGCCGGGGCCGGGGCGGTCGCCGTGGAGCAGGCGCCCAGCAGCAGGGCCACGGAGCCCAGCGCGGCAAGCACGGACAGGTGGCGGCGGGGTGCTTTCATGCGGGATTCAGGCTCCTTGGGGGCGAAATGCGAAAGGTGGAAAGACCAGGGGGCGCCCACCCGGCGGTGGGCTATTTGGCCGGACGCAGGGTGACCATCATGGCCTCGATGGCCAGCAGCGGGGCGACATTGGCGCCGATGCGCGCCCGTGCCTCGGCGATCGCATCGATCTTCGCCACGGTGGCCTCGGGCCGCGAGGCGTTGGCATAGGCATGCAGCGGGTCGGCCAGGTAGTCGTTGACCAGCTCGGTGGAGGCGTTCAGCTGCAGCATCAACACGTCGCGGAAGAACGTGGTCATGTCGATCAGCGAACGGTCCAGCGCATCGTGGGTGGCACGCCGGGCCCGGCGCTTCGCGTTTTCCTCCAGCGCCTTGAACGCGCTGCGCTGCTGGGGCGGCACCGGGGCGTCGGCCTCCAGGCCCAGCGCGGTGCGCAGCGCCGCGGCCTCGGACTCGGCGCGTTCGCTCGCGGACGCGGTGGCCTCCGCGGTGGAAAGCTCCACCAGCTCGGCCGCGGCCATCACGGCGTCGGAGACGGTGCGGATGCGCAGCGGCAGGCGCACCGTGGTGTCGCGGCGGCGACGCGCGTCCGGGTCGCGGGCCAGGCGCCGGGCGATGCCGATGTGCGACTGGGAGATCCGTGCGGCAAACTCGGCCTGCTCCGCGGAGAGCCCGTCGCGGCGCACCAGCAGCTCCGCCACCGACTCGCGGGTGGGAACGGCCAGGGACACCGAGCGGCAGCGCGAGCGGATGGTCACCAAAACGTCGGCCGGGGAGGGGGCGCAGAGGATCCAGACGGTGTGCGGGGGCGGCTCCTCGATGGACTTGAGCAGCACGTTGGTGGTGCGCTCGGTCATCCGGTCCGCGTCCTCCACGATGATCACGCGCCAGGGCGCGGTGGATGGCCGGTCCTGGGCCTTGGTGATCAGTGTCCGGACGTCCTCGATCTGGTAGTTGACCTTCTCGGTGGCAATCATTGCGACATCCGGGTGCGTCCCGGCAAGCACCGTCACGCAGGCCTTGCAGCTCCCGCAGCCGCGCGCCGCGGCATCGGGCTGCTGGCATTGCAGGGCCGCGGCAAAGGCGCGGGCCGCGTTGGAGCGCCCGGAGCCCGGAGGGCCGGTGAACAGCCAGGCGTGCGCCGGGTTGCCCTCGAACACCGCGCGGCGCAGCGCGGTGATGGCCTTCTCCTGCCCCGGCAGGTCGTCCCAGACCTCCACGCTAGGCCCCCGGCCGTTCGAGCAGCGAGGCGACGGCGTCGGCGATGGAGGAGGCCAGCGACTGGACCCCGGTGGCGGCATCCAGGACCAGGTAGCGGCCCGGCTCGCGGGAAGCGAAGTGCACGAAGGCGTCGCGGATGCGGGAGTGGAACTCGTCGGGTTCGGACTCGAGGCGGTCCTCGGCCACCGGCTGTCCGTCGGCGCCCACGGTGCGCCGGGAGCGGCCGTCGGCCGGCGTCACGTCCAGCAGCACCGTCAGGTCCGGGACCAGCCCGCCGGTGGCGAAGTCGTTGATGGAGCGCACCGCATCCTCGCCCAGCTCCCGGCCGATGCCCTGGTAGGCCAGGGAGGAGTCGACGTAGCGGTCGCAGACGACCATGGTGCCCGCGGCCAGGGCGGGGCGGATGACCTGTTCGACGTGGGCGGCGCGGGCCGCGGCATACATCAGGGCCTCGGTGCGCGCATCGACGGTGCCCTGTCCGTGGTCAAGGACCAGGGAACGCAGCTTCTCGCCGATCGGGGTGCCGCCGGGCTCGCGGGTGTGCAGCACGGTGTGGCCGTTTTGGCGCAGGTCCTGGACCAGCAGGGCGGCCTGCGTGGATTTTCCGGCACCGTCACCGCCCTCGAAGACGATGAAGCGGCCTGCGTTGACGGGGTTTGGCTGCGCGTTGCTCACGCCTTCTAGCCTATCCGCACCGGGCCCCTGTCGGCTCATCGGCCGGGCGTCGGCGCGCGTCACCGTCTGGGGCGCGGGCCGGGCCAGGGAGTAACCTAAAAACCATGACCCGCCCAGAATCCGCGCCGTGGGCCCCGGACACCGTTGTGGTGTCCGCCGGACGCCCGCCGCATGCAGTTGACCAGCCCGTGAACCCGCCCATCGTGCTCTCCTCCACCTTCCACTCGCTGGGGGAGCCGGGGGCCGGGGAGAAGGTCTACGGACGCTTCACCAACCCCACCTGGGACCCGCTGGAAGAGACCATCGCCCAACTCGAGGACTGCGAACTCCCGGCCCTGGCCTACGCCTCGGGCATGGCCGCGGTGGCGGCGGCGCTCTCGCTGCTGCCGGTCGGCGGCACCCTGGTGATCCCGTCCCACGCCTACAACGGCTCGCTCTCGCTGGTCGCCGAGCTCGAGGCCACCCTCGGGCTCACGGTGCGCCGCGTGGACTTGGCCGACACCGACGCCACCCTGGCCGCCCTCGACGGGGCCGACATGGCCTGGCTGGAATCGCCCACCAACCCGATGCTCGAGGTCGCGGACCTGCCGGTGCTGCTGGCCGCCGCGCGCGAGGCCGGGGTGCTCACGGTGGTGGACAACACCTTCTCCACCCCGCTGCGCCAGCGCCCGTTGCAGCAGGGCGCCGACGTGGTGGTGCACTCGGCCACCAAGTACATGGGCGGGCACTCGGACGTGGTCCTGGGCGCAGTGGTGACCCGCAACCCCGATCTGCATTCCCGCCTGCACTCCATGCGGACCCTGCACGGGGCGATTCCCGGGCCCTTCGAGGCCTGGCTGACGCTGCGCGGCATCCGGACCATGGCCCTGCGCCTGGACAAGGCCGAGGCCAACGCCATGGAACTGGCCAAGCGCCTGGCCGAACACCCGGCCATCTCCAAGGTGCGCTACCCCGGCCTGCCGCAGGACCCCGGGCACGCGCGTGCCGCCGCCCAGCTGGACGGCTTCGGGGCCATCGTGGGCATCGAGATCGCCGGCGGCGCCGAAGCCGCCGATGCGATGCTCGCGAAGCTGCTGCTGTGGACCCCCGCCACGTCCCTGGGCGGGGTCGAGTCCCTGGCCGAGCGGCGCCGGCGCCACCCGGGCGAACCGGGCACGGTCCCGGAGAACCTGGTGCGCCTGAGCGTGGGCATCGAAAATGTCGAGGACTTGCACGCCGACCTGGCCGCGGCGCTGGGCGAACGCGGCTAAGCTGAATCCATGAACCTAGCCCACTTGTTCGAGTACTATCTGCTGCTCGCGCTCGGCGTCCTGGCCGCAGTGCTTGCCCTGCTGGCGCTCATTGACGCCGTGCGGCACCCGGCGGCCAACTACCTGCGCGAAAACAAGCGCAGCAAGCCGTTCTGGATGGGGATGACGGCGGCCGCGACCCTGGTCTGCGTGCTCTCGGTGCTCTCCGGGGGCGGCGGCGGGATCTTCCAGCTCATCGGCGCCTGCATCGCCTGCGTGTACCTGGCCGACGTCAAGCCGGCGGTCTCCGGCAAGGGCGGCTACTCCTACTAGGCGCTATCCGGCGCACCTTGGCCGGCCACGCAACCCGAATCGCGGTCCCCGCTTCCCGCCCCCGCAAGGGGTGCCGGACGAGGGGGCCGCGATTCGCGTTTGGGTGCGGGAGGCGGTGCCCCGGGGGCTACGCCCGGCGGTGCGGATCGTCCGCCAGCTCGATGGCCTCGAGGCGGTCGTCGGGTCCGGCCAGCAGCAGCACGCGCTGCGCCGCGATGCCCTCCAACTCCCGGACCAGCTGTTCGGGGGAGAAGACCCCGTCCGGTTCGCCGTGGCGCCGCAGCACCGTGACGGTGGCGCCGGTGTGCGCATGGATCGCCGCGGCAAGTTCGTCGGCATCCGCGCCGGCCACCAGCAGCACCTCCCCGATCCCGCGCTCGGCCGCCGGCTCGGCCGGCGGGGGCGCCGACGCGCGCGCGTGCCGCCAGAGCGCGAAGTGGTATCCGGCCACCAGCCCGGTGGCCACCAGAAGGCCCAGGGGTGCGCGGACGCGTTCGAGCAGGCCCGAACCGCCGGCCTCGCCCAGCATGGATTCGAAGAGCCGGAAGCCGATGACCAGCAACGTCACCAGGGCGACCACCGCGCTGATCCCGAAGACCAGGACCAGGTAGATCCGCCGCCCTTGCGGGTCCGCCGGGCGGGTCGGCTGCCAGGTGAACCACCACAGCGGCCCGCCGATGGCCAGCGAGCTGAGGCCGGCGAGCAGGAGCTCGGTCGCATCGGTGCCGCCCAGCCGGGTGCTGCCCGTGGCCAGGGCGGCGTTGACGATGACGCCGATGCCCGAGGCGGCCGCGGCGAGCGCGATCCCGGAGATCGCCAGTGATGCAGCGGCGGGGACCGGGACCGGCCGGTTCCCTGCTTCCCGCGCGTGGTAGAGCCAGGACAGTGCGCCAAGCAGCGCGGCGGCCAGGGCCTCGGGCGCCGGTTCCAGCAGCACGGGCACCGGGTCGGTGCGATCCAGGCCCAGGCGCAGCAGCACGAAGAGCAGGACCCCGGCCCCGCCCAGGGCCAGGATCGCGGACCCGGCGACGCCGAGGACAACCAGCCCGACCGCGGCCAGCCTGGTGTGCAGGGCGCGGGCGCCCTCGCGGACCCAGTGCCACCACCAGATCAGGACCCCGCCGGCCGCCCACACCAGCAGCCCGAGGGCGGCGCGCCACCAGGGAGCCCCGATGGCCGCCAACTCCGCGTCGGTCGCGGTCGCCTGCTCGAAGAGCACGGCCAGCGCGCCGATGCCGGCGCCCAGGCCGATCACCAGCCCCAGGGCGGTGCCCAGCACGTGCGGGACCTTCGCCAAGGCCACCGGGCCGCGGCTTTGGTGGCGCAGGATCCACCGGTGCCACACCCAGACGCCCGCCCAGGCCAGGCCCTGGGCCAGGGAGGAGCCCCAGGAGCCGGTGTCCCCGCCCGCCGCCGCGGCGAGCGCACCGATGCCGAAGCTGGTCGCGGTGATAAGGGATGTCACGTACATGGCCGAGACGTAGATGCCCCAGGCGGTGGCGCGGCGTTCGGCCGGATCGGCCAACAACCGCCACGAGGCCCAGAAGACCACGGCGGCCAGCGGCCCGCCGACCAGGGTCAGGGCCAGGACAAGGGCCAGCGACGAGGAATCGTCGAACGCGATCGTGTCGGACGCGGTGAACAACCTGCCCAGCAGCCCTCCCACGCCGGATGCGGCGAGGCAGACCAAGGCGAAGAGGAGGACAAAGAGGATGAGGCGGCGCAGCGTGCCCAGCGCGGGGGCCGTGGTGCGGCCTGCAGCCGCGTCGGTTGGGCTCACGGCGCGATCTCCGTATCCGGGCAGACGAGCAGGGGCCACGGCGCGCTGGAGATCAGCCATCTGCCCCCGACAAGGGACAGATCGAAGGATTCCTCGCTGGCGTATTCGGGGCTGCCGAAGGGCCCTCCGACATTGGTGTAGGAAATCGAAACCACGACGTCGGCGGTGCTTTCGCGCTGGGTCGTGGACACCAGCGCGACCCGGATGTTCCGTTCGGGGGCCACGGACTCGAACCCCTTGCACCGGGCGTCCGCCGCGGGCGCGAGGAAGTCGGCGGCGGCGGCCTCGTCGCCCCCGATGACGGCGGTGACATAGCCCTGCACCACCCCGGCGGGGGTGGAGGAATCGAGCGGTTTCGGTGCGCCCCGGGTGAGCACAACGACCACCGACACGAGCACGAGTGCGGCAATCACGCCAAGCAACAGGACCAGTGGCCTCCCGGGCCGTCCAACACCTTTGACCATGGATTCATTATGGGGCCGCCGGGGTCCGTTTACACCCCTGGCTGGGCAGGCAAAATCCCGGGCTGGCTAGTTGAGTTCCGCCAGGGCCAAGGCTCCGGTGCGCGGGGCCACGGCCTCCCATTTCACCGTCAGCTCGCCCAAGCGCCAGCGGGCCGCCGAATCGCAGATCGGCCAGCCGGATTCTCGCAGGGCGCGGCACATCGCCACGAAGCGCTGTTTGTTGCCGAAGGAGGCCAGCGGGGCGGCGGAAAGCCACGCGGCGTCGGCCGCGGCGAGGAAGTCGTGGATGCGTTCGCCGGCGATGTTGCGGTGGATCAGCGCCTTGGGCAGGCGTTCGGCGACATCGGAGGGGCGGGTGAAGGCGCCGAAGCGCAGGGAGATGCTCAGGGTCTGGGGGCCGTCCTTGGTCACGGCGACCCAGGAACTGCGCCGGCCGATCTCGTCGCATGTGCCCTCGATGAGCACGCCGTGCTCGGTCAGCCGCCCGGCCATGGTGTCCCAGATGCCGGGCACGTCGGCCTCGTCGTATTGGCGCAGCACGTTGAAGGCGCGGATCACGGTGGCCTTGGAATCTATGGGGATCTCGAACCCGCCCAGGCGGAAGTCCAGGCCGTCCATGTCCAGGGCGGCGCCGCGGGCCACGCGTTCGGGCTCGATCTCGATGCCCACGACCCGGGCCAGGGGGGATACGGAACGCACGCGGTCGAAGAACTCGACGGCCGTGGCCGGGGACGCACCATAGCCAAGATCCACCGCAATGGGCGGGGCCCCGGTGGTTCCGGGACGCAGGCGCCAGGCCTGGGGGCCCGTCATCCAGCGGTCCACGCGGCGCATGCGGTTGGGATTGGTCGTCCCGCGGGTGGTATTGCCCAGCGGGCGACCGGTCCGCGACCGTCCGCCGAGCCGAGTCGCTTTCTGAACCATTGCTTCAAGACTAAAGTGTCGCGCCCCGCGCGCGGAACACGTCACGGAATAAAGTAAGGCACTTCACGCGTCCTAGAATGGGAACCATGACTTACACCCTGATCCTGCTGCGCCACGGGCAAAGCGAGTGGAACGAAAAGAACCTGTTCACCGGTTGGTACGACGTCACGCTCACCGAGCAGGGCCGCGCCGAGGCAACCCGCGGAGGCAAGCTGCTCACCGAGGCCAAGCTGGCCCCGGCCGTGCTGCACACCTCGCTGCTCAAGCGCGCCATCGTCACCGCCAACCTGGCCCTGGAGGCCGCGGACCTGTCCTGGATCCCGGTCAAGCGCAGCTGGCGCCTGAACGAACGCCACTACGGCGCGCTGCAGGGCAAGGACAAGGCCGCGACCCTGGCCGAGTACGGCGAGGACCAGTTCATGGAATGGCGCCGGAGCTACGACACCCCGCCGCCGCCGCTGGCCGACGACTCCGAGTTCAGCCAAATCAACGACCCGCGCTATGCGAACCTGGGCGACGACGCACCGCGCACCGAGTGCCTCAAGGACGTCCTGGACCGCATGCTTCCGTACTGGGAAGACGAGATCAAGCCGGACCTGGCCGCGCACAAGACCGTCCTGGTCACCGCGCACGGCAACTCCCTGCGCGCCCTGGTCAAGCACCTGGACCACATCAGCGACGAGGACATCGCCGGACTCAACATCCCCACCGGCATCCCGCTGGTGTACGAACTGAACGAGGACTTCACCCCGGTCACCCGCGGCGGACAGTACCTTGACGCCGACGCCGCGGCGGACGCCATCAAGGCCGTGGCCAACCAGGGCCGCTAGGCCCCACGGCACCCGCCCCCCAGGGGGAAATTCGGGGCCGCGTTCCCAAGCCCGGCGGGCCTGTGGACGCGGCCCCGTTTTGCGTGGTGCCCGCCGCTCGCGCGGCGGATTCCGCCGGCCGGCGCACCGGCGGGCCCACTGTGTCCCGGGCCATTGAAATGCCGCCGTCCGGGCCGCCGGGAACATGCGACTGGTCACAAAATGTGCGCGGGGGGCGTAAAAAGAAGAATTGGGACTTGCGCACACGGGTTCATGCTGTACTGTGTCGTCTCGACGTACCCCTGAATCACGTAAGGATTGCATTTCGTGGCAACTGATTATGACGAGGTCCGGCCAGACGTAGCCGAGGCCCGTAAGGCCTCCCTTGAAGCGGTCAAGTCCGCAAACGCCCCCGACGCACGCAGCGTCTCCCGGGACCTGGACGAGGAAGACACCTCGGACGGTGTCGAGCTGGCGGGTGCCGACCTGTCGAACGAGGAACTGACGGTCACCGTCGTTCCGCAGAAGGAAGACGAGTTCCTCTGTGGCTCCTGCTTCCTGATCCGCCATCGCACGCTGCTGGCGCGCGAGGCAAACGGCGTGGCTTACTGCCGCGACTGCGAGGGCTAGGGCACACCCACCCACCCCAGCGCCTGGAACGACTGCCGCTGCATCATTTTCCCCAAGCCGTGCGCCCAACCCCCGAAGACATCACGTCCTCGATGGGAAGGCGCCCGCGAGGGGACAGGTGTGGCGGTTTGGCGTTTAACGCGACCCGGTGCATGCGAAAAAACGCGATGGGCCCGCCGTGTGGCGGGCCCATCGCGTGTGGCGGCACCGGCGGAAGGCCGCGGCGCCGCAAGAAGCGTGCTGTCTAGAAGACGCTGATGTCCGGATCCCATTCGCCGGTGACCAGGTAGGAGACCTTGCGGGCGACCGATACCCCGTGGTCGCCAAAGCGTTCCAGGTAGCGGCTGGTCAGCGTGACATCGGCGGTCGTCGGCCCGGAGTGCGCCCACTCGGGTGCGGCGACGGCCTTGAAGATGGAGACGTGCAGCTCGTCGATCTTGGCGTTCAGGTCGATGATTTCCCTCGCGATGGCCAGGTCGCGGGTGTCCAGCAGTTCGCCGACCTTGCCGGCGATCGCGATGTCGAGTTCCGCCATGGCCTTGAAGGTGGGGGCGATGGACTCGGGGACCACCTGCTGCGGGAAGCGCAGGCGGGCCAGCTGGGCCACGTGGCGGGCCAGGTCGCCCATGCGCTCCAGCGAGGCGCTCATGCGCAGCGAGCCGACGATCATGCGCAGGTCCGAGGCCACCGGGCCCTGGAGCGCCAGCACGTCGATGGCGCGTTCGTCCAGCTGGTTCTGCAGGAAGTCGATCTTGGCGTCCTCGGCAATGACTTCCTGGGCCAACTCGATATCCGCATTCGTAAACGACTCATAGGCGCGTTCCATGGCCGTGGCCACCAAACGGGACATCTCGATGAGCTCTTCTCCGATTTGCTGCAGATCGGCCTGGAAAACCTTACGCACGCGGGCGTCCTTTCACTACGACGTGTCACCGTGTCCGGCACGGACGACGGAACTGTTCATGTCCATTGTTACAGCACCAGATGAATCGCCCGGGCGTACAAGGTGAACGTTTCGTGAATGAGTCGCGCCATTGTCGGTTTGGCACGGGCGGGCCAGCGATCCCCGGTTAGGCTAGGAGGCGTGAATGACGTCTTGCTATCCCTTGTTGCGGGCCTCGTCGGGTTGGCCCTGGGCATTGTGGGCATCATGGCGTACCGCGGCTCCATGCGCTCCCGCGGCGGACTGCCGGTGGTCGGCGAGCCGATGCTGCCCGAGGGTTCCGCCGAAGTGCTCTCGGTCATCGGCCGCGCCTTTGTCATCCTCGACGAGGTCGACGGGGTGGTGCGTGCCAACCCCGCCTCCTATGCCTACGGGCTGGTGCGCGGCCACACGCTCATCCACGAGCAATTGCGCACCCTGGCCCGCAAGGTCCGCGCCGACGGGGTCATTGCCGAGCGCGAGTTCGAGCTGCCGCGCGGCACCATGGGCGCGGCAAGCGTCATCATCCATGTGCGCGTGGCCCCGCTGGGCGAGGAATACATCCTGCTGCTGGCCGACGACCGCACCGAGATCACCCGCACCGCCGCGGTCCGCAACGACTTCGTGGCCAACGTGTCCCACGAGCTGAAGACCCCCGTCGGGGCGATCTCGCTGCTCGCCGAGGCCATTGACGGCGCCGCGGACGACGAGACGGCCGTGCGCCGCTTCACCGCCCGGCTGCACAAGGAATCCGCCCGCCTGGCCGCACTGGTCCAGGACATCATCGAGCTCTCCCGGCTGCAGGGCACCGACGTGGTGCTGGCCGGCGAATCCATCGACCTCAACGAGGTGCTGGCCGAAGCGGTGGACCGCAACAAGCTGCCGGCGGAGGAAAAGCGCATCAAGATCTCAGTCGGCGGAACCGTGGAACAGGCGGTGTTCGGCGACAGGGACCTGCTGATGACCGCGCTGCGCAACCTCATCGACAATGCCATCCGCTATTCGCCGGAGGACACCACGGTGGGCGTCGGGCTGCGCGAGCGCGACGGCCTGATCCAGGTTTCCGTCACCGACCAGGGTCCCGGCATCGCCCCGGAAGAGCAGGACCGGATCTTTGAACGTTTCTACCGCATCGATGCGGCACGCTCCCGCCACACCGGCGGCACGGGCCTGGGCCTGAGCATCGTCAAGCACGTCGTGGCCAACCACGGCGGCGAAATCACCCTGTGGTCCCAGCCCGGACAGGGCTCGACCTTCACGGTGCGCCTGCCGATGCTCGAGGACTCCGGCGAACAAGACAAGTCGCTTCCCGCGTGGAACGAGCCCAAACAAGACACGGCCCACGCGCCTGGCGCGCTGCCGGAAGGAGGACGGGGATGACCCGTATTTTGCTGGTTGAGGACGAGGAATCGCTTTCGGATCCGTTGACCTACCTGCTGGAAAAGGAGGGCTTCGAGGTCCGCGTCGCCGACAACGGGTTGGATGCGGTCACCGCGTTCGAGCGCCACGGCGCCGACCTGGTGCTGCTGGACCTGATGCTTCCGGGCCAGCCCGGCACCGAGGTGTTCCGCCAGATCCGCACGGTGTCCCAGGTGCCGGTGATCATGCTGACGGCCAAGGACTCGGAAATCGACAAGGTCGTCGGCCTGGAGCTGGGCGCCGACGACTATGTCACCAAGCCCTACTCCTCCAGGGAACTGGTCGCCCGCATCCGTGCGGTGCTGCGCCGCCAGGGCGAGGGCGACGAGTTGGTGTCCAACATCGTGGCCGCCGGCCCGGTGCGCATGGACGTGGAACGCCACGTGGTCTCGGTGCGCAGCTCCGAGGTGCCGATGCCGCTGAAGGAATTCGAGCTGCTGGAAATGCTCCTGCGCAATGCGGGCCGGGTACTGACCCGCGGGCAGCTGATCGACAGGGTCTGGGGCTCGGACTACGTGGGGGACACCAAGACGCTGGACGTGCACGTGAAGCGGCTGCGTTCGAAGATCGAACCGGAGCCGGCGACCCCGGTGCACCTGGTCACGGTGCGCGGGCTGGGGTACAAGTTCGAGGCATAGCGGCGGCCGCCCGAGGGCAACATCGCAACGGGCCCGCGGGGCGTCGGGAATGACGCGACGCGGGCCCGTTTTTTGCGATCCGGGTGCGGAGGTCCCGCAGGCGAAGGTGCGGGTCGATGCCGCACGAGCGAAGGCGATGGGCCCGGAAGAACTCTCCGGGCCCATCGCCTTCGCTTTTTTGGTCTTTCCGTCGACGCCTCGGCGTCGAAGCCGCCTTAGTGTGCGGCCGGCTTCTCGGACGGGGTCAGGTGCTCAAGGCCCTTCGGGTCAAAGCCGCCCGGGACGTATTCGCGGTATTCCTCGAGGGTTCCGTCAACCACCGGGATGCCGACATCCTGGGAGCCCGAGCCGACGGCCAGGGTGGCCTTGGCTTGTGCGCCGGGCAGCACGCCGGCGGAGGGCACGGTCTTCTCATTCTCGGGCTTTTCGAGGTTCAAGACGCTCTTGGCGGGGACCTTGATGCTGACCGAACCGGACGCAAGCGTCAGGTCCAGGGTCGCGGGCTTGTCGGTGGAGTTGACCACGGAGCCGATCAGGCGGGCCTTGTCGGTGGCGCTCTTGGTGACGAGCATCAGGTTGCGGACTTCAAGTGCGCCGACGTTCAGGACGATTCCGTCGGATGCGGCGTACTGGAACGTCGTTGCCTGCTCGTTGATGGCACCACAGCTGGTGACGCCAAGGGACAACATGGCCAGGGCTGCTGCGGCAACGACGCGGCGTCCACGGTTCTTCTGTGCGGTCATCACGGCACAAACTCCTCAATCAGGTTCGAGTTCGGGTGAGCACGTGGGCACACGGGATACACCCGAGGGAGCCACTCTCGACCCCTAGCCTAATGGGTTTTGCCGCGAATGTATGATTCGGCCACCGGCGTAAGTGTCATCAATGCGCTGATCACAGCCCCGAAACAACCCGAAATGAGTGCTTTGCATAGCAGGAGATCGGCCGCTTGGGAAGACCCAAAACCCCGCCATTGCAAGGGAGTAGGGGAGCCCTCCGAATCAATTTGCCAAACAATCGTGGTAAACTAGGTAGTGGGAAAGGGGTTTATCCACATGGTTTTTGAGGTTGGCGAGACAGTTGTCTACCCGCACCACGGTGCAGCAATGATCGAAGAGATCAAGATGCGCACCATCAAGGGCGAAGAGAAGATGTATCTCAAGCTTAAGGTTGCCCAGGGTGATCTGACCATCGAGGTTCCGGCAGAAAATGTCGATCTCGTTGGTGTGCGCGATGTAGTTGGTCAGGAGGGCTTGGATCACGTCTTCGATGTGTTGCGGGCCGAGTTTACAGAAGAGCCTACCAACTGGTCACGCCGTTACAAGGCGAATCTGGAAAAGCTTGCTTCCGGCGACGTCATCAAGGTTGCAGAGGTCGTTCGCGACCTGTGGCGCCGCGATAACGACCGCGGCCTTTCCGCAGGCGAAAAGCGCATGCTTGCAAAGGCCCGCCAGATCCTGATCAGTGAATTGGCCTTGGCCAAGAAGCTGGACGAGGAAAAGGCCGAGAGCGTGCTCGACGAGGTTTTGGCCTCCTAGCAGCCACGAGTTCTATTTGGTTTTGACCCCGGTGGGGGTCCGAAACACCGCAAGGCGTTTCGGACCCCCACCGGCATTTAACCCTCCCGCCCGGCTCCGGAGAATCGGCGGGCCGGTGCGGAACACCGCTAGGCTTGAGGGCGTGAGTGCCCCAACTTCGTTTAGCGCGCAAGAGATCCACCAGACCGCGATCATTGTGGTCGCCGCAGGGTCCGGGACCCGGCTGGGTTACGGCATCCCCAAGGCGCTGGTGCCGCTGGGCGGCCGATCGTTGCTGGAACACGCGCTGGACCAAATCCAACTGGCCGGCTGCGCAGCCCAGGTCATTGCCGTGCTGCCGGCGGGCGAAGAGGAGCTTGCCTCCCGCGCGGCCAACCATCCGCTGCGCCCGCGCCGTGTGAGCGGGGGAGCGACGCGCAACGACTCGGTGCGCGCCGGACTCGCGGCGCTGGAACCGGGGACCGAACGCGTCCTGATCCACGATGCGGCCCGCGCCCTGACCCCGCCGGAAGTCTTCCGCCAGGTGGCGGCCGCACTGGTTGCCGGGTCGCGGGCGGTGATTCCGGTGTTGCCGGTGGTGGACACCATCAAGCAGGTGGCCACCGATCCGGGCCGGGAGCAGCCGCACGTCACCGGCACCCCGGCACGCGAGATGCTGCGTGCGGTGCAAACCCCGCAGGGCTTCCACGCACCCACCTTGTTGGCGGCACACCAACGCGCCGCCGGGTGGGAACGGTCCGAAGCCGAGGCAGTCACCGACGACGCCATGCTCATGGAAATGCTGGGGGAGCGCGTGGACACGGTCCCCGGAGCAGCCGCGGCCCTGAAGATCACCACCAAACCCGACCTGGCCCTGGCCGAAACCATGCTGCCGCCACACCCCGTGAAGGAAACCCCCATGACCAGGCCCAACGGTGAGAACCCGGCCCCGCTGATCCCGCGCACCGGCATCGGCATCGATGTGCACGCCGTCGCCGACGCTTCCGAGCCGCGCCCCATGTGGCTGGCCGGGCTGCACTTCCCCGAGGACCAGGGCCTCTCCGGCCACTCGGACGGGGACGCGGTCGCCCACGCCGCCTGCGACGCGCTCTTCTCCGCCGCCGGCATCGGGGACCTGGGCACGCACTTCGGCACCGACCGACCCGAATATGCAGGGGCCCCCGGCACCACCCTGCTGGCCGAGGCCGCACGCCTGGTGCGCGCAGCCGGATTCGAGATCGGCAACGTCGCCGTGCAATTCGTCGGCCGGCGCCCCAAGTTCGCGGCCCGCCGGGTGGAGGCCGATGCCGTGCTGAGCAAGGCCGCCGGTGCCCCCGTCAGCGTCACGGCCACCACCTCCGACGGACTGGGCTACGAGGGGACGGGCGCAGGAGTCACCGCCTATGCGACCGCGCTGGTGTATTCGGTTCGCTGAAAAACGCCGAACGCGGCGCACCGGCTGTTTGACCGCCTCGGATAACCTGTACTGGTGAGCATCCGTTTTTACGACACCAAGCAGGCAGCGACCCGGGACTTCGTTCCCCTGACCGAGGGCAAGGTCGGGCTGTACTACTGCGGCGCCACCGTCCAGGGCATGCCGCACGTGGGACACGTGCGCAGCGCCATCGCCTTCGACATCCTCACCCGCTGGCTGGAAAACCGCGGCTTCGAGGTCACCGTGGTCCGCAACGTGACGGATATCGACGACAAGATCTTGGAGAAGTCGGCAGCCTCCTTCGCCGAGGACTTCGAGGAAAACGAAGACTACTTCGCCAATGAGCCGTGGTTCGCCCTGGCCTACCGCTTCGAGCAGGAATTCGCCTCGGCCTACGACACCCTCGGGGTGCGCCGTCCGACCTATGAACCGCGCGCCACCGGCCACATCCCGGAGATGCACCAGCTCATCAACCAACTCATCGAGGCGGGCCACGCCTATCCGGCGCTGGACGGTTCGGGCGACGTGTACTTCGACGTGCGTTCCTTCCCGGCCTACGGCACCCTGACCCACCAGAACGTCGACGACATGCAGGGCGCCCCGGATGCCGATCCGCGCGGGAAGAAGGACCCCCGCGACTTCGCCCTGTGGAAGGGCCAGAAGGACACCGACCCGGCCTCTGCATCCTGGCCCAGCCCCTGGGGCACCGGCCGCCCGGGCTGGCACCTGGAATGCTCGGCCATGGTCACCAAGTACCTGGGCACCGCCTTTGACATCCACGGCGGCGGCCTGGACCTGCGCTTCCCGCACCACGAGAACGAGATGGCGCAGTCCATGGCCGCCGGCCACGACTTCGCCAACTTCTGGATGCACAACGGCATGGTCACCTACGAGGGCGAAAAGATGTCCAAGTCCATCGGCAACACCATTGCCCCGGCCGAAATGCTGGAAATGGCAAGCCCCCGGGCCGTGCGCTACTTCCTGGGCCAGGCGCACTACCGCTCCCAGCTGGACTACCGCCCCGATTCCCTCGCCGAGGCCACGTCCGCGGTCGAGCGGATCGACACCTTCGTGGCCAACGCCCTGGACCGCATCCACGGCGTGGGTCCCACCGAGGACTTCTCGATCGACATGCACCACTTCGAGGTGACCGAGGCCTTCGCCAATGCCATGAACGATGACCTCAACGTGCCACAGGCGCTGGCGTCGCTGCATGAGACGGTTCGCCGCGGCAACACCGCGCTGGCGGCCGGCGACCTGGCGGCGGCCGACGAAGCCATGCAGCAGGTCATGGCCATGACCTACACGCTGGGCCTGGACGACACCGTCGAGGCGGGCGGCTCGGCCGACGCCGCGCAGTCCGCCGCACTGGCGGTCCTCGTCGACGCGCAATTGGCAGACCGGGCGGCCGCCCGCGAGGCCAAGGACTGGGCCCGCTCGGACGCCATCCGCGACACCCTGGCCAAGGCCGGAATCGTCGTGGAGGATTCGGCGGACGGCGCCCGCTGGAGCCTGAAAGCGTAAGTTGCCACACAAAGGGCGAGGAATATGCGTTCCTTGTCGCTAAAATAGGCGGGGCGGTGAGTGAAATCGCCGTGCCGTCCGCCCCGATCCAAGGAATACACCATCATGTCTGCTGCACAGAAGCGTTCCGGCGCCATACGCAAGAGCAAGAAGGGCCCCTCCGTCGGAACCGGCGGATATGGCCGCAAGGCGCTTGAGGGCAAGGGCCCCACGCCCAAGGCGGAGGACCGCCCGTACCACAAGGCCTTCAAGAACAAGGAGCTAGCCGAACGCTCCGCGGCAAAGCGCGGTACGTCCAAGGGCGGCCCCGCATCCCGCGGCCGCAGCACCGGCGGACGCTCGAAGAACAGCGAAGAGCTGGTGACCGGACGCAACTCGGTCGTCGAGGCACTGCGCGCCGGCATCCCGGCCAAGGCGCTGCACGTGGCCATCCGCATCGACATGGACGAGCGCGTGCGCGATTCCCTGAAGATTGCCGCCGAACGCGGCATCCCCGTGATGGAAACCGGCAAGCCGGAACTTGACCGGATGACCGACGAGGCGATCCACCAGGGCCTAGTCCTGCAGATCCCGCCCTACGACTACGCGGATGCTCTGGAAACCGTCAAGGCCACCCTTTCCAAGCACCGGAAGGGGTACATCAAGAACGCCCCGCTCTTCATTGCGCTGGACGGCATCACCGACCCCCGCAACCTCGGCGCGATCATCCGTTCGGCCTCGGCCTTCAACGCCCACGCCGTCATTGTTCCCGAGCGCCGCTCGGTGGGCATGACCGCCTCGGCCTGGAAGACCAGTGCCGGTGCAGCCGTGCGCGTGCCTGTCACCCGTGCCCCCAACCTGACCTCCACGCTCAAGGGCATGAAGGAAGCAGGCGTGTTCGTCGTCGGCCTGGACGGTGACGGTGATGTCTCGCTTCCGGATCTCGGCTTGGCCACCGAGCCGTTGTGCATCGTGGTGGGTTCCGAAGGCAAGGGCCTGTCCCGCCTGGTTCGCGAGAACTGCGACTCGATCGTCTCGATCCCGATCAACTCCTCCATGGAGTCCCTGAACGCATCGATGGCCGTGGGCATCACGCTTTACGAGGTTTCGCGCAAGCGCAGCGCATAAGGAACCTGCGTGCATCGGGCACCGCCCGGAAGGCACTAGAGTTTCATGAAAGTGGTTCGACGTTTCTGGCAAGGATTCGTCGGACCACTTTTTTCGTTAACGACTGTCCCGCGGGGCCCGGTCCGCCACCGGGCTGACTATTCCCAAGCCTGCCGATTCTCGATAGCGTGAGCTGCATCGGAACGCCGGTGCCGGAAGGCAACACGGGGCACCCCGGTGCGATGCAACGAGGGGGATGGAGAAAGCCATGGGTCCAACACAGCTCGAAGCCGATGACTATGCGCCGCACAGCCTTGAGGAATCACTCGGAGCGCCTTTGCATGTGCGCCCGGAAATCCTCGAGGCAGTTGAACGCGGCGAAGACAAATTCCCGCATGCGGTTCTCGGACCCCACCTGAACGTCCTGGGGCATGTGTGCGTCCGAACGCTGCAACGCGATGCCCTGGCTGTCAACATCCTGACCGCTGCGGACACCGTGCCCATGATTCGCGAGCACGGCGATATCTGGGTGGGATTGATCGAGTCCAAGGACATCGGCCGGGTGCCCGACTACCGGATCCAACGCATAGAGCGAGCTGGAGTCCGCGTGATCGATGATCCGTACCGGCACACCCCGCGGCTGGGAGAGTTGGAACTCCATCGCCTCCGGACCGGTGGTCCGCAAGTACAGGAACAGTTGCTGGGTGCACATCCGCAGCACTACTCCTCACCAATGGGGGATGTGGAAGGCACTGGTTTCGTCGTCCGGCAGGAGGAGGCGGTAGCCGTGCGGGTTTGCGGCGACTTCAATATCTGGAACGGTTCTGCCCACGCCATGCGCCAGCTTGGGCATAGCGGTATCTGGGAAATCTTTGTCCCCGGCGTTGCAATCGGATCCAAATACCGTTTCGAATACTTGGAGCCCACCGGAACATGGGTCGAGTACTCGGACCCCGTCGGCCACTATTCGACCGAGGACCCCGACACAGTGTGCCTTGTCCAACCGGAGGGCTTTGAGGCCTAGAATTTCTGGTCCATTCCAGGGTTTCCATTCCCTTTCATTACACGGTAATTTCTATGGGCCAGGTCACAGGAAGCATTTCGCGGTAGTTTTTCGATTTTTCGCCCCCAGCAGGATCGAAATTCCGCGTGTTCCCGGGGATCCTGGTGTGCGGGATGCGCAGGTACCCGCGGTTTGGACTTTCCGGCGGGATGCGCGTAGAGTTGTTTCTCGCACCGAGCACCGCAACGTAGCCCGAAAGGGTGAAACGCGAAGCCGATTGCAAAGAATTCCAAATGAACTTCGGAAG
>NZ_JBIXLN010000047.1:0-32003 GCF_045798555.1 Paeniglutamicibacter sp. MACA_103
GACCGCTGTAGATGCGGATGCTGCGGTTGACGCTGACGCTGCGACCGCTGTAGATGCGGATGCTGCGGTTGACGCTGACGCTGCGACCGCTGTAGATGCGGATGCTGCGGTTGACGCTGATGCTGCGACCGTTGCAGACGGAAGTTCGACTTCCGCTGGTGCCAAGCCGGGCAACGACTTGGCCAACACTGGTGCAAGCGGAATCCTGGTGACCGGAGGAATTGCCCTCCTGCTGCTGATCACTGGTGGCATTATGGTGGCTCGTCGCAAGACCGAATCACTGTAAAGGTCGAATTAGTAGGTGCAGGTCGGCCCCGTCGATAACAAGATGGGACCGACCTGCACCCGCTTTATCTCATATTTGAAAATGCCGGTAATGCAAATACGGAAAGAACGCATCAACTAAAGTCGAGAGTCGATCACCGTATGCTCAACAGCGTGTCAGCAAGCTGGCCGTCAAACGCTGACACACATGAAAGGCCCAGATGGCTCTCGAAAGAATCACGAAACGTTCCCGGCCAGTCTGGTTGCGAGCTATCGTTATCGTCTGTGTCTTGGCCACTGGATGGCATTTATTTGCAACTTTTCTATGGATAGCGCCGGCCAATGGGCTCCGGGAGATGGTGCCAGGCAAAGCGCTTTCCAATTACATGCTTCCCGTGTTTGGTCAAAGCTGGAGCGTGTTTGCCCCTGAGCCGATCAATGGCAACATCACCATCAAGGTCCGGGCAGCGATGGGATCTGACAAAGGCGTCCAGACGACCCCTTGGGTAAACGCGAGTGATGCCGAGCTGGATCTCGCACACCACAATCTGTTTCCGCCCAGGGCGGCAATCTTAGGATTACAACAGGGCACTGAATACAAAAGTGCATTCGACAAGCTGAGCAAGGATCAACAGAAGATTGTGGCCGGCGGCTATTTTATTGGAGATGACTGGCTGAAGCGGTTTGAATTAGATCTTTTGGAATCCGTCAAAGGAAACGACAAGGCCAAGGAAATAAGCCGACTGAATGCACGTGCGTTCATCAAACAAGAAGCACAGACCGCTGCATACGCAACTCAGGTAGCCCTAGCAACATGGGGCCCAGAGGTGGAACGTGTTCAAGTGAGCGTTAGCCGTCAGAATGTCACACCATTCAAGGATCGTCACAACGAGAATGTGGCGCCGCAACCAATCCGTGTCGTCGAATCTGGGTGGCGCGGCCCCCGAAGCTTCCCAGGGCAAAACCAGGACCGCTTTGCAGACGTCTTTGTGAACCTTAAGGGGATCAAATGAGCCATCGACCCAATGCACAGAAGGTTGTGGCCCCCATTAGGCGTATATGGACGGCATTCTGGAACGAAGCCCCATTCCACCTTATTGACTCCGTCAGAAACTGGTTTATCACTGTCGAAAATTGGTTGCTCGATTCCAAAAAGGCCACATACGGCCTTGCCGTGACCCGCATCCTGTTTTCCATCACTGCGTTGGGCCTGCTGGCATCAAACTTCTCTACCCGTTTTTATACTTTTGGATCCGGCAGCGCATGGACCGGTGAGCTAGCCGCTCCAAAGAGTGAATTCCCAAATATCTGGTTGTTTTCACTATTCCACCGCGTTGTCGAAAACGATGTCGTCTTTACCCTGTTGTACCTTTTGGTCGCGGCGTTAGCGTTTACGGTCTTGATCGGATACCGGACTCGCCTTCTGCTCCCGGTCTTCTGGGTCCTATGGGTAAGTCTGATTGAGTTGCAGGACATGGTCTCCGACCAAGGAGATAATATCTTCCGGATTGCCTTGTTTGGGATGCTCTTTGCCGATACTTCGGGACGTTGGTCGGTGGATGAGGCGCGACGAAAGCGCAACTTCGCGAAGGGCAATGTCCTGACCCGTCTATGGCACGGAGCACCCGTTTTTTCGCAGCCATTGGTGAATATGGCCCATAACTTGGTCGTCGTGACGCTGACCTGCCAAGTAGTTTTCATTTACGTGTCGGGGGCGCTTTACAAGGCGGGCGGAAAACCGTGGCAAGACGGCACCGCTGTCTATGCGCCACTTCATGTCACCCGTTTTGCCCCATGGCCGGAATTGAGCGAAATGGCGACGGCTTGGGCCCCAGCGGTGGCGGCCATGAGCATTGGGTCAGTACTGATCCAGCTGTTCTTTCCGGGAGCCTTGCTTTTCCGGTGGACGCGAATCCCAATCCTCTTTGCCATGATCGGTTTTCACGCGGGCATTGGCCTGTTCATGGGATTGCCCTGGTTCTCTCTCGCCATGGTTGCGATTGACTCAATTTTCGTGCGTGACGTCACGTGGCAGCGCATTGAGGACTGGTGCAAAAAAGCCGTGCGTGAGCAACCCGAGGCTTCGCCTGGCGAGGTTGACATCGCTCGTCCCCAGGAGAACCCGAGCGAGATGCGAGAATTCACCAAGTCCGAATCGTCAGACCTGTTGGACGCGGGACGGCGCTGAAGGCGTCGGTCCCCGATAGTGTCGACGGAGTGGGCGGGCTACTTCTTCTTGGAACGGCCGAGTGCGAGGTATGCAAGCGGCCCAAGGAAATTGATGAACGAGGCAGCGGCCCATGCGCTCTTCGGACCGTTGACCTCGGTCGCGGGACGCTTGACCAGGTCGCGCAGAGCAACAAATTGGAGTGCCAGCTGGGCAAGCCCCATGATGGCGATTCGCCACCGGGCAACGACGGACAGTTCGTTCCAGCTATTATTCCTGGCCATGCTTCTCCTCATTAGTGATTGCGGATGCAACGACTAATTTGCCGCGCATCCAGCTACCAATAGCCATCGTAGCCCCCGGATTAATGGAATTGGTCGCGAAGCCGTTCCATCTCACGCCGGTCCTTCTTCGTCGGCCGGCCTGCGCCCCTGTCCCTGACGGGAACCTGCGGGATGACTTCCTTGGGGCGGACCGGGGTGTGGTCGACATAGCACCGGGCTGCGATGTCGGCTCCCACCCTCTTGGCAATCACAGCGGTCACCTCGAGGATCCGGTCGAATCCGGATTGCCTGACCCTAATCGTGTCCCCTGGAACGACAATTTGGGCTGCCTTGGCAGGCTTGTCGTTCAGGCGCACGTGTCCGGCACGGCACGCCGTGGTCGCCGCCGAGCGGGTCTTGTAGATTCGAATCGACCATAGCCAGGCATCGATTCTGACAGCCTTGGATTCCTGCTTCACCCCGCCAGTCTAGCCATCGCAACACCATGGGGCAGGCTATGTTGCGCTGTACGTGGGTCGCCCGTGGCCACGTGGTCCGATCAACCCGGGGCCGTGGCAGTCATGGACATGTTCCGCAGGCTGAGCGTACTACTGAATTCGAACGCGAATACGGATAGGGATCAGTTTCTAATATCTGCACCTGTTGGCCGGATCAAACATTCCCACCTTGCGCCGTTCCGCCTGCGTTTGAGCGGCGCGAAGTTGCTTGTAGAACTTAACATTCGGTTCGACCTTCATCGCGGTGGCGTGTCCGGATGAGACGAGGGATTCGTTGATGAGTTCACCACCGCGGCTCACCGCGGCAAGGGTGCGCCCATATTGATCCAGGCGTTCGGCATCGTACTCGAGCTCGACCTTGGAACCCTTGGGCAGCTTCTCGGCCAGGAATTCGGCGGCCTGCGGCCCGAAGCATTCCCCGGGTTGGTCGGGGTGTGGAATCTCGGGTGCGTCGACATTGAGCAGTCGAACCTTGGTCCGCTTCCCGTCCAACATGAGGTAGACGGTGTCGCCGTCAGCCACATGCTGGACCGTGGCACCAGCCTGCTGGACCGTTGTACCCGAATGTTCCTGGCTGCGCTCGCCCATGGGCACCAAAAGCCAGGTGCCAACGAGGACCGCGGCGCACAGTACGAGCGCGATGGCACTGCTGCGTCGGCGGCGGGGCATCCTCATGGCGATTGGCCGTCGTCCTAGACCAGTGCGTTGTCGCAGGCAGTGACGAGCCGGGCCTGGACATCGGCCGGGACGTCGTCTCCGGAGGCGGCCACATCATCGAGGGCGCTGACGATCTCCTGCGGCAGCCCGCCCTCGCGGACGGCGTCGACCATCGAGGAAACCACCTTGAGGTCGGCGGCGTTGATCGTGCCGTCCTTGATGGGGGCGCACGCCTGCTTGATGAGTTCCTTCTTGGCGCCGTCGGCCAGTTGCGTGGCCGCGGACGAAGCGGCGGAGGAAGCGGTGTCGGCAATGGTTGCACAACCGGTCACCGAGAGCAGCAGGACTGCGCCGGAAACCAGCAATGCACTTTTGGAACGTGAAAATGTCATGGGTTCAATCGTAGTTGTTCCCGGGTGGGAGAACGCTGGGAACGCCCGCGGCTCCCACCCAAGGGGCATAGGCCGCTATCCGGGGACCGGAGTGGATTCCATGCGTGCCGGCCTGGCCAGGCCCAGCGTTTCGCGCAGCGTGGTTCCCGGGTAGGACGTACGGAACAGGCCGCGCTCCTGGAGGACCGGGACCACCAGCTGCACGAAGTCGTCCAACCCGGCGGGAAAAGTGGGGCACATGAGGTTGAATCCGTCGCAGGCACCCGAAGTGAACCATTCCTCGATGTCGTCCGCGATCTCGGTTGGCGTGCCGATCATGGTCGCATGCCCTCCGCCCGCGGCCAGGAATCCCAGAAGCTCGCGAAGCGTGGGAGCTTGGGTTTCAATGATGCGCTGGACCGTGAGGTAGCGCCCCTGCGGCCCGGCGAACCCGTCGGCAGCAGGCAAGGCATCCACGCGTTCATCCAGTGGGTGGGCGCTGTAGTCCTGGCCGGTGAACATGTTGAGCTGGGCGATGGCCGAGCCGATGTCAAGGAAGGAGTCCAGCACGCGCTTCTTTTCCAGGGCCTCCTCACGGGTCGCACCGACATAGGTGACCAGCCCGGGAAGGATCGGCACCGAACTTGCCTCGCGTCCCTCGCGTGCGAGTCGGCTCCGGATGTCAGCGGCATACTCCGACGCCGATTCCCGGTCCCAGGAAACTGAGTAGATGGCCTCGGCATGCCGGGCGGCAAACAAACGCCCGGCCTCGGAGGAGCCGGCCTGGAAGAGCACCGGCCTCCCCTGGGGGCAGCGGGGGACCGTCAGCGGTCCGTCGACGGAGAAGTGGCTGCCGCGGTGGTTGACCGGACGGACCTGGGAGGGATCGAGGTATAGCCCGGCCTCGCGGTCGACCACCAGCGCCGAATCCGACCACGAATCCCACAACCCCTGCATCGCATCCACAAATTCCTCGGCGCGTTCGTAGCGTTGTGCGTGCCCCGGCAATGCATCCATCCCGTGGTTGCGGGCCTCGGCGTCAAACATCGACGTCACCACGTTGATCCCCGCACGTCCACCGCTGATGTGGTCGAGGGAGGCCAGCAGCCGGGCGGCGTGGAACGGGGTGTAGAAGCTCGCCGAGATGGTGGTGACCAAACCAACGTGCGCGGTCGCCCGAGCCATGGCGCTGAGCGCGGTTACCGGTTCGAGGAACCAGGGGATGCCCGCCGCGTACTCGCGGTTGACGCTTTGCCCGTCGGCAAAAAACACCGCATCCAGGCACCCGCGCTCGGCCAGCCGGGCCAGTTCCTCGTAGTAGGCGATGTCGCCGACGCGGTCGGCGCTCGAATCGGGGTGGCGCCATCCCATGGTGTGGTGGCCCGCGCCGTAGATGAAGGCGTTCAGGTGCAATTGGCGTGACGTAGCCATGGTGGTTTCCTTCCCAGGTCCTAGTTCATCACCAGTCCACCGTCGACAACCAGGTTCTGCCCGGTCACCGCCCGCGACCAGGGCGAGGCAAAGAGCAGGGCCGCATCGGCGAACTCGGCGGGAGAGGTCACCCGCCGCAGGGGAGTGGAACCCGCAATCAGGTCGAATACCTCCTCCGGGGTGGCCGCCGAGGCATCGGTGGTGCGCAGCAGGCCCCCGGAAATCATGTTGACGCGGATGTTCTCCGGGCCCAGGTCCGACGCGAACGTGCGGGTCAGCGACAGCAGGGCCGCCTTGGCCGCGGTGTAGTCGTGGTAGGGGACCACGGGGTTCTGGAAGAGGTTGGTACCGATGTTGACGATGTTGCCAAAGCCTACGGATTTCATGCCCGGCAGGGTTGCCTGGATGGTGTTCAGGGCGCCACCGATGACGCCGGTGAATTGCGCGCCGAATTCCGTGTAGCCGATCCCGTGCGCCTTGGAGCGGGCGTCGCCGTTGAATGAAAAGCTTGGCAGGGCGTTATTGATCACCGTGGTGATCGGGCCGCCAAAGTGTGCCTGCGCCGTGGCAACCATCGCCGCGACCTGATCCTGGTCCGAGACGTCGGCACGTGCCGCGATCGCGCGTTCGGCCCCGAACTCGGCAGCCAGTTCCCGGGCCGCGGATTCACTCGAGCGGTAGTTCAGCACGAGCCGTGCTCCCTCGCGGGCGAAGGCGCGGGCCAGCTCGGTTCCAAGCCCGCGGCCGGCACCGGTGATAAGTACGATTTGGTCCTTGATAAGCATTCCCATGCACCTTTCGTTGGAGCGAAAGGATGCCATGGAACCGCCAAGGGGAACCGGAATTCAGGTGCCACAATGCGTCATGCCGGACCGGCATCCCTTCGCTCGGATTATCGAGATCAGGTTCAACGGGTGTATCTCTCAGCCGCAAGGCGGCACCCCGTGTCGAGTCCTTGGCCCAACCTAGCACCGATGGATCACCTTCCCCAACCATGTGAACGCCACGGGTGCGACACACCCGGCGCGGGGGCCCGAAGCAGGCACGTCGTAGGACCCATACGGCAAACTGGAGGGGTGAGTCAGAGCCGAATAATCCAGACCATTGCCGCAGAACTTTCCGTAGCCGGGGCACCGGTTGCTTCCTGGCAAGTCAAGGCCGCCATCGAGCTGCTTGACGCCGGATCCACCGTTCCCTTCATCGCCAGGTACCGCAAGGAAGTCACCGGCACCCTTGACGATGCGCAATTGCGCATGCTCGAGGAACGACTGCGTTACCTGCGCGAACTCGAGGAACGCCGGGCCGCAATCCTCAAGGCCATCGCGGAAGCCGGCAAGCTCACCGAGGAGCTGGAAGCCGCGATCGGGGCCGCAACGACCAAGGCGGAACTCGAAGACCTCTACCTGCCCTACAAGTCCAAGCGGCGCACCAAGGCCCAGATTGCCCGCGAGGCCGGCCTTGAGCCGCTGGCCGATTCGCTCATCCGGGACCCTTCCCAGGATCCGGAGACGCTGGGCGCAACGTTCCTGAACCCGGAGCACGAGGTCAACGCCGCCGCCGATGCGCTCGCCGGTGCCCGGGCCATCCTCACCGAACGCGCCTCCCAGGACGCGGTGCTGGTCTCGGAACTGCGCGAACGGCTGTGGGGCCGAGGCAAGATCTCCTCCAAGATCGCTCCCGGCGCCCCGGCCGCCGACGCCGCAAAGTTCTCAGACTACGAGGACTTCGTCCAGCCCGTCGCCACCCAGCCCTCCCACCGCATCCTTGCCCTGTTGCGCGGCGAGCGCGAGGGCGCGTTGAACCTGGAGCTTGCCGAGGCCGACCCGCGTGACGATGCGGCATTGGCCGAGGCGCGCGCAGGATACGAGGCAGCCGTCGCCCGTTCGCTGGGCATCAGTGCGGCGGCCGATGCCCCGGCCGGAAAATGGCTGGCACAAACCGTGCGCCTGGCCTGGCGCGGTCGCCTGCTGGCACGGCTCGAGGCGGACCTGCGCACGCGGCTCTTCGAAGCCGCGGAGGAAGCCAGCGTCAAGGTCTTCGCCGCCAACCTGCGTGACGTTCTGCTGGCGGCCCCGGCCGGGAATCGGGCAGTGCTGGGCCTGGACCCAGGGCTGCGCACCGGAGTCAAAGTAGCCGTCGTTGACGCGACGGGCAAGGTCGTGGACATCGCCACCATCTACCCGCACGCGCCGGCGAACAAGTGGGATGCCTCGGTGGCGACCCTGGTGTCCCTGGCGGCCAAACACGGCACCGAACTGATTGCCGTCGGCAATGGGACCGCAAGCCGCGAAACCGACAAGCTGGCCGGCGAGGTGATCGCCAAGCTGACCAACAAGCCGGCCAAGGTCATCGTTTCGGAGGCCGGTGCCTCGGTGTACTCGGCTTCCGCCCTGGCCAGTGCGGAACTGCCGGAGCTGGACGTCTCCATTCGCGGTGCCGTGTCAATTGCCCGCCGCCTGCAGGACCCGCTGGCCGAGCTGGTGAAGATCGAGCCGAAGTCCATCGGCGTGGGCCAGTACCAGCACGATTTGACCCCGGCCAAGCTGGACCGCTCCCTGGATGCGGTGGTCGAGGACTGCGTGAACGCCGTCGGCGTGGACGTGAACACCGCCTCCCCGGCACTGCTGGCCCGGGTGGCCGGCGTCGGATCGCTGCTGAGCCGCAACATCGTCGAGCACCGCAATGCCAACGGGCCGTTCGCCACCCGCAAGTCCCTGCTGAAGGTTCCGCGCCTGGGTGCCAAGGCCTTTGAACAGTGTGCCGGGTTCCTGCGGATCACCGGCGGCAAACAGCCGCTGGATGCCTCCGCCGTGCACCCCGAGGCCTACGGACTGGCAGAGACTCTTCTGGCGGCCGCCACCGCCAAGAACCAGTCGGTGGCCACGCTGAATGCCGCGGACTTCGTCACCGAGCAATTCGGTCTGCCCACCGTCAAGGACGTCATCGCCGAACTGGTGCGCCCGGCCCGGGACCCGCGCCCGGACTTCAAGACCGCGAACCTCAAGGAGGGCGTGGAGAAGATCTCCGACCTGCAGGTGGGCATGATCCTGGAAGGCACCGTGTCCAACGTGGCAGCCTTTGGCGCCTTCGTCGACGTGGGCGTCCACCAGGACGGGCTGGTCCACGTCTCGGCCATGAGCAACAAGTTCATCTCCGACCCGCGCGAAGTCGTCACCTCCGGCCAAGTCGTCAAGGTCAAGGTCCTCGAGGTGGACCCGGCGCGCAAGCGCATCTCGTTGACCCTGCGCCTGGATGACGAGCCGGGTGCCAAGGCCGAGCGGACGGAGAAGGCACCGCGTGGCCCCAGGGGACCGGAGCCGCGGGCCCCGCGTGAATCCCATGGCGGCCCGCGCGGCAACAAGGGCGGGCAACAGGGGAACCCCAAGCCTGCCGGAGGCAACACGGCCATGGCCGAGGCCCTGCGCCGTGCGGGACTGAGCAGCTAACCCCTGCCGACCGCACCCACGATTCGGTGGTGGCCCCGGTGCGGGCCGCCACCGAGAACCTCGCGGCGGTGCATGAACAGGGCGCATCGCGGAACTGGCGTAGCGTTGTGTGCATTGCCCCCGCGAGCCGGCACCGGCGTGCCGACCGCATACCGCAAGGAGACAATCGCGCCATGGACGGCGAAACACTGACCGAATTGATCATGACTGTAGTCCTGGTGCTGCTCATGGCCGCGATGGCCTGGATGATGAAGGCCGCGGCCACCGGGCAGATCAAGCGCAATCCCTGGATCGGTATCCGTACCGCTGCGCTGATGCACTGCGATGACTGCTGGCTTCTGGGCCACCACGCCGCGGCCAACAAGGGCGTCATGGGCTGCTGGCTTGCCGCGCTGTTGATGGCCGCCAGCGGCATTGTTTCGGTGCTGGCGACGCTTCCGGAGTTTGTCCACCCCGCCGCACTGTTGGCGAGCCTGGCCGTGATGCTGGGCGGCTTGTTTCTCGGGTTGCGCGATGCCAACCGGGCGGTTGCCAAGATCCATGCCGGGGAAGGCATCGTTTCCTCCTGACAGGGGCTTGGGCAAGGTGTCGGGACCAAGGTGAGCATCACCTTGGTTGCCCTTCCCCGGGACCCAATTCATGCCATATTTACCTCAAGGTAAGTACGGCCATACTTCGGTGACAAGGACCAGCGGAGTGCGTAGCGTGGGTGCCATGGAACTCACCGGAAAGCTTGTAGACGCATTCAACGACCAAATCACCCTGGAACTCCAGGCTTCGACCGTGTACCGCCAGCTGGCCATCGAAATGGATGTCCTGAGCCTGCCCGGCATTGCCGCCTGGTTCCGCGCCCAGTCCGCCGAGGAACTTGAGCACGCGGAAAAGTTCATCACCCACATGACCAATCGCGGGGCGCACCCTGCGATCGGCGCCATTGGAGCCCCTGCGCTGAATGTAGCCACGGTGGACGGCGCCTTCCAGGCTTCCCTCGACCACGAGAAGAAGGTTTCCGAATCCATTCGCGACCTCTACCGCCTGGCGCACAACGAGGGCGACATCGACTCGGTGCCGATGCTGACCTGGTTCATCGAGGAACAGGTCGAAGAGGAAGCCACCGTCGGTGAGATCCTTGACCGCGTGAAGATGATCAACAACGACGGCAATGGACTGCTTCGCCTGGATGGCGAACTGTCCGCACGCTAGAAATGCCGTCGCGGCCCACCCCGTGACGACGATGTGACCAAGGCCCCCGGCCTGCGACTGGGGGCCTTGGTCGTGCGTGCAATAACATGGGGTAGGGCATGTCCAGGTGCCGCGCCCCGATACGTGGTTTTACGTGAACGATCCGGGCGGATAGTGACGCCGTGCAAGACATTGCGCCACGCATGCCAGTCCCAGGTCAACCACTCGTTCAGTGAGGTCATCAAAACGTGTTTCACGTCCGTGCACGCATGACTTTGACCAACCCCGGTGCGCGAGCGTCCCGGTGGGGAACAGCCGCATGAAGAAGTTCGACTTCGCACGCACCGCGCCGATGCCGGCCCCGGTGGAAGCCACGGGACCGACGCACCGGACCACGGCAGAACTCAAGCTGCGCAAGGGCGCCGGAAGGCATTACGCAGTCCAATACCTGATTCCCCAAAGCACCCCGGTGTACCTGCTTCGGGTCACCGGTTTGTGGGCAAGCGTGCAGCACGGCCAAACCTTTGGATGGCTTCCTGCCCAGTGCCTTGAGCGCCTCGAGGCACCCCGGCGCCCGACGCAGGTTCCGGTGCGCCCGGTCGCCAGCCGGATGCCGGAGAGCGCCGCCGCGGCCGGCGGAGCCCCCAGCGCGCCGGAAGTGCCCGACGAAGATTTCATCCCCACCCACCGCAGCACCGCCGACCTGAACCTGCGCAAGGGCTCGGGCACCAACTACCCGGTATTGCGCGTGTTGGCGGCAAACATCCAGGTCCGCAAGGTCGACGAGCTGGGCACCTGGGCAAAGGTCGCCACCGGCAAGGACATCGGCTGGGTTCCCAGCGCCTATCTGGCCCGCATCAACGTGAGCCGCCCCGCCACCGGCATCCAGCCCATGGCCCCGACCGAGTACACGACTACGGTGCGCCTGAATGTCCGCAAGGACGCGGGCGACCACTTCCCGGTCCTTCGCATCATGCAGGCCGGGACCTTGGTCAAGGTCACCGGGAAGCTGGGACCATGGCACAGGATCGTGCTCGAGCAGGAAACCGGCTGGGTCCCGGCGAGCCAGCTGCAATTGCGGTACCTGGCGTCCAAGGCCCCGGTCACCATCGTCGAGACCACCCTGTACCGGGGAGCCTCCGCCAATTACCGTGCGCTGGCCCAGCTTGGCGCTGGTGAGCAACTTGAGGTCGTTGCAAGCCGCGGACAGTGGACCAGGGTCCGCGCCGGGCGCCTTGAGGGCTGGGTCCACAGCTCGCACTTGGGCTGACACGGCCAAATCTTCTCTGCCGTTTCCTGTCAATGGGTGGGCTTATTGCATAAGGTATGGGTTTGGGGGTAGAGCTTCGTGATGCTCCCGTACACTCGCACCCATTGTGGATTCCTTGTTGAGCCACAAACCTTTTTGAGGGAGTCCACTGACCATGGCCATACCGAAAGCCTTCCGCGCATTATTTTCGGGAGTATTGGCGACGGGATTGGTATTCACCGCGCTACCTGCGACCGCCCAGATCCGCGTGGACACCGAAACCAATAGCAAGGTCCGCGCCGGCGAATTCGCCTTGCCGCTGGATCCGGACACCTACCGGATGACTTCCCCGATGGGGCCGCGTTGCATGCCGGTGGTGGGAGGATCCACGCACCACCTTGGCCAGGACATGGGCGCGCGGAACAACGCCCCGATCTATGCCGTGGCCGAAGGCACCGTGCGCAAGATCGTCAGTGGCACCAATTCAACTTCGGGCCAAGTAGTGGTTACCCACCGAATCGACGGGGCGACCTATGAATCGGCCTACATGCACATGTGGCCCAATGACGTCTTGGTCAGGGAAGGCCAAAAGGTAAAGTCCGGACAGATGATTGCCTTGGTGGGTTCCTCCGGGCCCTCCACCGGTCCGCACCTGCACCTTGAAATCTGGAAGGACCGTTTCTACTCCAGTGACGCGAACGTGCGCAATCCTGCGTCGTTCCTCAAGTCCCGCGGGCTCGACTTGGACTCCTACGCCACCGCCAGTTACTCCGAGTCGCCGAAGACATGCACGTATTATGCGCGCGGCAAGACGGAACTCTTTGCCTCGCCATCGGCCACATCGACGGTCCTGGACAGGCCGGGCCGCAACGCCAAGGTCAGCAGCCAGCCGGGTGCCATCAACGGACTGCTCAACGGGTCCTTCGTCAAGGTCAAGTACGGATCACGCACCGGCTGGATGAATCGTTTTGCAGTCACGCCCAACAAGATGGCGACAGCGCCCGAATGGTCCCTGACGTCCACGGGAACCGTCACCAACGGCGTGCGGGTGCCCTTCGCCAAATACAGCAACCCCAATGGCCTGAACATGCGCTCCGGCGCAGCAACCTGGTACTCGAAGCTTCTGACGATTCCCGCGGGAGCCACCTTTGAGGCCTATGAGAGCTCCGCCGGCTGGCTGCGGGTGAAGTACAAGGGAACCGAAGGCTGGGTATCGGCGGGACTGGCGCGCAAGACCGCCACGATCGATCAGGCGGAGCTTCCCGCAACCCACGAGGTCCTTCGCGATCTCAAGCTGCGTTCGGGAGCTGGTGCCACCTACTCAGAAACCCAATGGATCAAGCGGGACTCAAGGGTTGCCGTGCGCCAGGTCCGAGGCACCTGGTCCCAGGTCCAGGCCGGAAAATATTCCGGGTGGATCAGTACGACGGACATGAAGAAGATCGGTTCCGCAACGCCCCAGACGGCAAAACCACCGGTCGCCAAGCCCGTGCCCACCAAGCCGACGCATGAGACCACCACGAAGCTGAACCTGCGCACCGGGGCCGGCACCAACACCCAGATCATCAAGGTCCTGGGCGTCGGCACCGATGTCATTGAGCTCCAGCGTCAGGGAACCTGGAGCCAGGTGAAGGCAGGGAACGTCACCGGGTGGGTCAGCAACACCTACCTGCGCGTTCTCAAACCCGTGGCCACTCCGCCGAAACAGCCGGCAAAGCCGAAACCTCCGGTGGTCCAAGCGGTGAAGAAGGCAACGTACACGACCAAGGGCAAGGTCGTTGCTCGCAAGAACGTTGATGCGAAGTCCGCCGCGGTGGTGAGCATCCCGGCCAAGAAAAACGTCTCGGTTGATGCGAAGAGCGGTTCGTGGTTGCGGGCGAAGTATGCGGGCAAGACCGGCTGGGTTCCGTCGAACCAGCTGGCCGCGTACAAGGCCCCGGCGAAGCCGAAGCCTCCGGTGGTCCAGTCGGTGAAGAAGGCAACGTACACGACCAAGGCGAAGGTTGTTGCGCGAAAGTCGGTGGATGCGAAGTCCGCAGCGGCGGTGAGTATCCCTGCCAAGAAGAACGTTGTGGTGGATGCAAAGAGCGGTTCGTGGTTGCGGGTGAAGTATGCGGGAAAGACCGGTTGGGTTCCAGCGAACCAGCTTGCCTTGTACAAGGCACCGGCCAAGACGAAGACAACCACCGACCGGCTCAACCTGCGGATCGGAACCAGCACGTCGACACGGTCGCTGCTGGTGATTCCCAAGGGCAAGAAGCTCACGGTCAAGGCAACCCGCGGCAGCTGGACACAGACTAGCTATTCCGGAAAGACCGGTTGGGTTAGCTCCAGGTACCTTCGCTAGGCCGAGCCCGAACTGGAACGTCATCAGAGCAAGAAGATGGGCCGTTGAACCAAGAAATTGGTTCAACGGCCCATCGCCATTTCTCGGGGGAGATGCTAGGAACTGGTGGGGCGTGGCAGCTGGGACGAGGCATCGGCCTCGCGCTTGGCGTCGGCATCCTGGGCAGCGGACGCCACTTTGGCTTCTGCATGCGCCAGGACCTGTTGCGGGGTGCTTTGTTCGGAGGGATCCTTCTTCTCCGAATCGGCACCGGGGTCCAGGGCCGGCAAGTCGCGGTCGGACCATATCTTCACGATCGCCCAGGCAACCGCAGTCAGGGGCACTGCCAGCACCGCGCCCACCAAGCCGCCCAGGACCGTGCCGGCGGCCAACGACAGCAAGATCACCAAGGCGTGCAGGTTCAATGCATGGGCCATGACCACGGGCTGCAGGAAGTTCCCCTCCAGCTGGTTCACCACGATCACCGCACCCAAGACAATCAAGGCAACCACGGGGCCGTTGGTCACCAGGGCAATCAAGGTAGCCAGGATCCCGGCGAAGGTGGCGCCCACCAACGGGATGAAGGAGCTCATGAACACCACGACACCCAACGGGATGGCCAACGGAACCCGCAGTACAAGCAGGGCGACAGTGATGCCGATGGCATCAACGGCCGCCACGGTAGCCGTGCCGCGCATGTAGCCGCCGAGGGTCTCCACGGTGCGCTCACCGGTGGACAGCCAGCGGTGCATCTGGTGGTCCGGCATCCAAGAGAGGAAGAATGCCCAGATCTTGTCTCCGTCCTTCAGGAAGAAGAACAGGATCACGAGCAGCAGCGCCAAGCCGGTGAAGAAATTTCCGGCGGCGGAGAGCCCGCTCAGGGCGCCGGCGCCAAATTGGGAGCTCGTCAGGAAGCTGGTGACCTGGCTGACGGCTTCGTCGATCTGTTCCTCGGAGATGTTCCAGGGCAACTGGTTCAGCATCCCCTGGAGCTTGTTGAAGCCTTCAACTCCCTTGTCCACCAAGGTTTGCCACTCGGCAAGCACCGAATACACCAGTGCTGTGCCGATGCCGCCGAGCACAAGCAACGATCCCAGGAACACGGACCAGGCAGCCAGCATGGCGGACATGACCTTGCGCAGGATCCGCACCAATGGCCACAGTGCGCAGGAAAGTATCAATGCAATCAGGATCGGCAGGGCAATGACGCTCAATTTCAGGAGGCTGAAGACAACCGCCGAGGCAAGGATCAACACCACCAGCAGTTGGACCGAGCGTGTGGCAATGCGACCCAACGGATCAATCCACATTCCAGACACGGTGTGCGCCGGGTGCGCGACTGCGGAACCCGCGGCCTGCGGAACTTCCTGCGGAACCTGTCGGGACCTTCTTTTGAAACCTAGCTTCGCTGACATCCAGTGACTCCTCGCAATTGGCAACAGGTCTACTCTATGCACTGCCGGCATAGGGCGGATACCCGAAATAACCTCTTAGCAAAAAGGTTAGTCTAATAATGTACTAGTGGGCCGTGCGTCCCACTTATCGGAGATGGAACGAAAACATAGTTGGCGGGGGAGCAATGCAACGTAATTCCAAGCGATTCGGTCAATTGCCGGTTACGCGGGCAGGAACCGCACTACTCATGGGCGCAATCCTGGCACTTTCCGCGTTGGCCCCGGTGCCTGCACAGGCGTCCGCGCCGACGATAGTGCACTCATTGGCGGCGCAGGCCGATCGCGCGGCCATCCACCTGCTGCCAACAGAGGTGGTTCGCGCTGGCACTGCGAGAAAAGTGCAAACCACCGCGAACCTGAACCTGCGCTCCACCCCCTCCACCAAGGGCAAGAAGCTGGCAGTCGTTCCCAAGGGCACGGTGTTGACCGTCGCGGCAACCAAGTCCGGCTGGAGCCAAGTGCGCCATGCAGGCAAGACCGGCTGGGTCTCCGGCACCTACCTGCGAGGCGTCACCAAGGCCCTCAAGGCCGGGGACCTTGGCAAGACCACGGCCCGGCTGACATTGAGGGAACGGGCCAGTGCGGCGTCAAAGGCCTTGGCCACCGTGCCCAAGGCCGGCATCTACACGGTCAAGAAGGTCTCCGGCGGATATGCCCGGATCACCAGTCGGGGCAAGTCCGGATGGGTCTCGGGCAAATACCTTTCGGTCGTCGCCAAAAAGCCGGGCCGGGAAATCTACATTGACCGGAAATACACCTCCAACCGCGCAGGACTTACCGACAGGTACTGGACCAAGGTTTCCGGCGGCGACCTGTATGAAAGCGTCAACGGGAAGCAGCGCATCGGGGATATCCCGAGGAATTCCGTGGTGTACCGCGACGTGAAATTGGAAAAGACGGCCGGTTCGGTCAAGGGCTGGATCTTCGTCCGGACGCAGGGGATGAGCGGATGGATGAAGACCAGCCAGCTTGCCCGCACCTCGACGGCCGCCACCGCGCCGGGTAAGTACTCCGCCAAGCAGGTAATCGCCCAGAAGAACGGCAAGATCCCGGAAAGGATGCTCGTGGCGATCGGCTGGGACAGGGAAAAGACTCTCATTGCAGCCCCTGCGCTCAAGGACCTGAACCGACTCAATGCAGCGTTCAAGAAGAAGTTCGGCCGCAACCTCGACATCGACCTGGCGTACCGGACCCGTGCCACGCAGGATGCCTACTGGGAGGAACTGGGCCCATATGTGGCAGCACGCCCGGGAACGTCCAACCACGGCTGGGGAACCGCCATCGACGTGCCCGAGACCTACAACTATTCCTTCCGGGGCAAGTACTACAAATGGCTGAAGGCCAACTCCAAGAAGTACAACTGGGTGCACCGAAAGATCCTGGAGGAGGGCTCTCCCTACGCCGAGGCCTGGCACTTCGAGTACAAGGGTCGCTGAGCCTTCGCAGGGGGCTGCCCACCGCGGCGGTGCCGGGCGGCGTTAACGGCCTTGGCCGCGGTCCGCATCCCTTGAAGAGGATGTGGACCGCGGCCAAGACGATCAAGCGACGGCCTGGAATCAGTCGGCCACGTAGAAGAGGCGCTTGTTGACGAACTCCTCCATGCCCAGCGGGCCCAGTTCGCGGCCGAAGCCCGAGCGCTTGACACCGCCGAAGGGCATTTCGGCCCCTTCGGCCGCCGGAGTATTCACGTTGGCCATGCCGACCTGAAGCCCAGCGGCAACCTTTGCGGCACGGGCCGGATCGGTGGAGAACACCGCGCCGCCCAGGCCGTACTGGGTGTCGTTGGCCAGGGCGAGCGCTTCCTCGTCCGAGGAGACCTTGTAGACCACGGCCACCGGGCCGAAGAGCTCCTCGTAGTAGGCGCGCATGTCCTTGGTGATCCCCGAAAGGATCGTCGGGGCCAGGTAGGCGCCCGGGCCCTCGTGCAGCACGCCGCCTGCGTGCAGCGTTGCACCCTTGTCGATGGCGTCCTGGACCTGTGCGGCCAGGCCCTCTGCGGCGCCGCGGGTGGAGAGCGGACCGAAGGTGCCCGCCTCTTCCTTGGCCGGGTCGCCCGGAACCAGGTCGACGGCCAGCTTGGTCAGTTCGCCGACGAAGTCGTCGAAGATGTCCTCCATGACGATCATGCGCTTGTTGGAGTTGCAGGCCTGGCCGGTGTTCTCCATGCGGGTCGTCCACGCGGTGGCCGCGTCCCCGGCGATGTCCGCCGAATCGAGGATGACGTACGGGTCCGAGCCGCCCAGTTCCAGCACGGCCTTCTTGAGGTTGCGGCCGGCCTGCTCGCCGATGATGGCACCGGCGCGCTCGGAGCCGGTCAGTGAGACGCCCTGGATGCGCGCGTCCTCGATGATCGTGGAGATCTGGTCGTGGGAGGCGAAGACGTTGTTGTACACGCCGGCCGGGACCCCGGCGTCGTCCATGATCTGCTGGATTGCCAGTGCCGAACGCGGGCAGGTCTCGGCGTGCTTGAGCACGATGGTGTTGCCCAGCATCAGGTTCGGGGCCGCGAAGCGGGCCACCTGGTAGTACGGGTAGTTCCACGGCATGATGCCCAGCAGCGGTCCGACCGGGAGGCGCTGGATGACGGCCTTGCCGCCGCCGATGGTCTTGACTTCCGTGTCGGCCGCCAGGGTCGGGCCCTCGGTGGCGAAGTACTCGAAGATGTCCTTGCAGAACTCGGCCTCGCCCTTTGACTCGGAGAGGGGCTTGCCCATTTCCTGCGTGATGATTGCCGCAAGCTCGTCGGCGCGCTTGGCGAAGAGCTCGCCCACGCGGGCAACGATCTTGGCGCGTTCATTGATGTCGACGTCTTTCCACCCCTGGTAGCCGGATTCGGCCGCGGCGATGGCGTCCTGGATCTCGGAGTCGGTGGCGGTGGGGAATTCCTCGACCACGTCACCGGTGGCGGGGTTGAGGACCCTGTATGAGGTGGAGGTCGACGTCTGGGCGTTGGCGGTCACAGCCATGCTCCTTCTGGTAGTCACTGGGCGGCGGAAATCTCCGTTGCGCGCCACGTACCCTTCCATCATGTCGCGAAAACGACGATTTGTGAAGCCCGTCACGCAATCGCGGTGGCTATATCAGCCGTCAGTGAACTCAGTCGCTTCGGTATTCGTCGTTAACAGCGCAAAACCCTGCGAATTTCGAATCCCGCAGGGTTTTGCGTTCGGTTGCCCGGCGATCTAGCTTGTGGCAGCCTTGCCCGAGCGGTCAACGTCGGCATCGCCGGAAGCGATCTTGTCGATCAGTTCCAGCTCTTCGGTGCTGAAGGCGGTGTTGCCCAAGGCGCCGAGGTTCTCATCGAGCTGTGCGGTCGAAGAAGCGCCGAGCAGGACCGAGGTCACCCCGCCGTCGCGCAGCAGCCAGGCGATGGCCAGCTGGGCCAGGGACTGGCCGCGCGTCTCGGCAACCTTGGCCAGGTCGCGGGCCTTGGCCAGGTTTTCCTCGGTCAGGTGCCCGGCCAGGGAGTTGCGTCCGCCGGACGGTGCCGCCGAATCGTCTTTCAGGTACTTGCCGGTCAGCAGCCCCTGGGCCAGCGGGGAGAAGGCGATGGATCCCATGCCGTGCTCGGACAGCGTGTCGAGCAGGCCGTCCTCGACCCAACGGTTGAGCATCGAGTAGGACGGCTGGTGGATCACCAGCGGTGTGCCCATGTCCTTCGCGACGCGGGCGGCCTGGGCGGTGCGTTCGGGGGAGTAGGAAGAAATCCCGACGTAGAGCGCCTTGCCCTGGCGCACCAGTGAATCGAGGGCACCGATGGTTTCCTCGATGGGGGTGTCCGGGTCCGGGCGGTGCGAGTAGAAGATGTCCACGTAGTCAAGGCCCATGCGGGACAGCGATTCGTCGGCCGAGGCCGTGATGTACTTGCGCGAACCCAAGTTGCCGTACGGGCCCGGCCACATGTCCCATCCGGCCTTCGAGGAGATGATCAGCTCGTTGCGGTAGGCCTTGAAGTCGGTGCGCAGCATGCGGCCGAAGTTTTCCTCGGCCGAGCCGTAGGGCGGACCGTAGTTGTTGGCCAGGTCGAAGTGCGTGATGCCGTGGTCGAAGGCGTGGCGCAACACCTCGCGCTGGGTGTCAAAGGGGCGGTTGTCGCCAAAGTTCCACCACAGGCCCAGGGAAATCGGGGGCAGGACCAGGCCCGACTTTCCGACCCGGCGGTAGCCGGTGGTTTCATATCGGTCCGCGGCCGCCACATAGGGTGCGTGGGTTTCGGGGACGGGTGCGTACCGGAGTTCTTCGGCCATGGTGGTGGTGTGCTCCTGGAGATCGTGGTTTGAAACGCTCGGAAGCGGGTTCGGCTTCCCTCGCTCCATTCTTGTCCCAAGGTGCCTCAAACGTCCACGACATCGCGCCCGGGGCGCGGCGGACCCGGGATCTGCGGAGGAATGTGCCCCGGGTGCACACGATGTCCCGGCGACCGGGATCGCCCGCAGGCGGTGCGATCGCGGGCGGCGGTTAACAGCGAAGAACCGGTCGTGACGGCTAAGGAGGTGAAACTCCGCCGCGACCGGTTCTTCTGATCACTCGCACCTTGAGAAGGTAGCTTCAGCCTATGGTGGCTATCTGGGTGGCTGCTGAGGATTCGTTGTTAGTCAGCCGTGAGTCAGTAGTTGGAAGGTGGGTCAGAGGCCGGGAAAGACTCGTCTTCCCACTCCTCAACCAGTGCTTCGTCGTGTGCACTGGCCACGTGCTCTGGTTCTGCGGCGGTTTCTTCTTCTTTTTCTTCTTCGTCGCCGATTGGCTGTTCACTCATCTCGCGTACCCCTTGATCCGTAGAACGTGTCGCCCCGTACTCGCGGCGGCCGGTACCTTCAGTCTGGTCCGAAGTGCTCCAGTTGTCGAGGGCGGTGTTTCCGGGTGCCGTGCTCGTGGACGTCCCGCGTTAACGGGTTGAGCACCGGCCGGAAGGCTGGGGGGAATTCGCCTTGGGTCCGACCGGTGCTCTCATCACTCGCACCTTCATGAGGTGATTAAGACTCTAGTGAAGCTCCCTTTGCACCAGCTGTATACCGCCGGGTAACAACGTGTGAAGTCAGTTGCGCAGGATCAGGGCATCTCCCTGGCCGCCGCCCCCACACAGGGATACCACCCCGGTTCCGGAGCCGCGCCGTGCCAGTTCCATGGCCTGGTGCAGGACCAGGCGCGCGCCGGAAGCGCCCACCGGGTGGCCCAACGCAATGGCCCCGCCTTCCAGGTTGATCCTGGCCGGATCCACCCCGAGGTCCCTGGCCGATTGCAGGACCACCGAGGCGAAGGCCTCATTGATCTCGATCAGGTCCAGGTCCGCGACGGCGATGCCCTCCTTGGCCAGGGCGGCGAGGATCGAGGTGCTCGGCTGGGAGTGCAGTTGGCCGTCGGGCCCCGCCGTCTGCCCGTGGGCACCGATCTCACAGAGCCATTCCAACCCCGCCCGGCGGGCGGCTCCCTTGGAGGCAACCACCACGGCCGCGGCACCGTCCGATAGCGGCGAGGACGAGCCCGCGGTAATGGTCGCGCCCGGATCCGTGGAGAAGGCCGGGCGCAGCGCGGCGAGCTGTTCTTCCGTGGTGCCGGGGCGGATGCCCTCGTCGGTGTCAACGATGACCGCGTCCCCGCGCCGCTGCGGAATCGCGATGGGCGCGATCTCCGCGTCGAGTTGCGCCCGGGCCGCCGCCGCGCGTTGATGCGATCCGGCGGCGAAGGCGTCTTGGTCGGCGCGCGGAATCCCGAGCCTGGCATTGCCGCTCTCGGTGGCCGAGCCCATGAGTTCGCCGCTGAACGGGTCTGCCAACGCGTCGTGGTTCAGCGAGTCCTCCAGCTGATGGTCGCCAATGGCCACCGGGGTCCGCATGCCGCGGACCAGGTGCGGGGCGTTGGACATGGACTCCTGGCCGGCCGCGACGATGAAGTCGGCCTCGCCGGCCCGGATCATGCGTGCGGCATCGATGACCGCGGTCAGCCCCGACAGGCAGAGCTTGTTGATGGTCACGGTGGGCACGTCCCAGCCGATGCCCGCCTTCAAGGCGGCCTGGCGGGCCGGCCCCTGCCCGGTGCCCGCGAGGATGACCTGGCCCATGATGACGTGGTTGATGTCGCCGGCCTGCACCCCGCTGCGTTCCAGGGCCGCCTTGATGGCGTGGGCGCCAAGGTCGGTGGCGGACAGGGCGGAGACTGCGCCGCGGAACTTCCCGAAGGGCGTGCGTGCCCCGCCGACAATCACGGGCGTCAGGTCGTCGTTCATGGATGTTTCCTTCGCTTGGGAAAAGACCGGGCGGGTGCCATAGGCTCAATGTCATGCCCCATGCAGTGAACCCGGTTGATGCCCAGACTATCTACTATGACGCCAGCGACACAGGGGCCCCACCGGTCCTGTTGCTGCACGGTTCCGCACTCTCCCGCTCCATTTGGCGCGGCCTGGGATATGTGAAGGCGCTGGAACCGGAGTTCGACACCATCCGCATGGACCTGCGCGGGCACGGGCGCTCGGGCAAGCCGCACGATCCGGCCGCCTACGACATGGACCTGGTCCTCGAGGACGTCAAGGCGGTGCTGGCGGCGACCGGCCACGAATCGATCCACATCGTGGGTTACTCCTTCGGCTCGCGCGTCGGCCTGTCGCTGGCCATCAAGCACCCTTCCATGGTCCGCTCCCTGACCATGCTCGGGGGCACCCACGCCATCGAGGCCCAGCACATCAGCACCCTGTTCTTCGACGGGTACCTCGAGGCGCTGAGGACCGGTGACATGAACGCTTTCATCGCCGGCATGGAAGCCGGGGGCGGGAAGCTGGACCCTGCAACGCGGCTGGCCTTTGCCTCGAACGACGCCCTGGCGCTGGCCGCGTACTTCGAGTCCACCGAGGCCGGCAGCGCGGTCAGCGAGGTCTTGCTCCACCAGCTGGGCACACCGACGCTGTTGATGACCGGAACCAGGGACGTGCCGCGCATCGAGCACTCCCGCGTCATGGCCTCCGTGATGCCCCACGCCCGGCTGGTGGAATTGGAAGGACGCACCCACGGCGGGACGCTCTTTCCGCCGCAGCCGATCCTGGAACAACTGCTGCCGTTCCTGCGCGCGAATTCCTGACCGGCCCGGTTCGCGGAATCGTGCCGCGCCGGGGGAAAGCCGCCGTCCGCGGTGCTTCGCCGTGAGCCCTTGACCGGGGATGGCACAGGGGCGAGACTCGAGAAATGGACGAAGAAGCGGCGGCAATCTCGATCACCGGGTTGCGGGTCCTGCGCGGGAAGACCCTGGTGTTGCCAGGCCTTGACCTGCTGGTCCCGCGCGGCGAGGTGGTGGGGCTGCTCGGTCCCAGCGGCTGCGGCAAATCCACCCTGATGCGCGCGATCGTAGGCAGCCAAATCATTTCCGGGGGACAGGTCACGGTGTTGGGGGACACCGCCGGATCCGCGGCGCTGCGTCCGCGCGTGGGCTACATGACCCAGGAAGCGAGCATCTACGACGACCTGCCGGTGGCGGCGAACCTGGCCTACTTCGCGAAGATCGTCGGCGCCCCGCCCGCCCAGGTTGCCGAGGTCATCGAACGCACCGACCTGGGTTCGGTGGCCAGGTCGATGGCGGCGGACCTCTCCGGGGGAGAGCGCAGCCGCCTCTCGCTGGCCATCGCACTGCTGGGGTCGCCCGAACTGCTGGTCCTTGACGAACCCACCGTCGGCCTGGACCCGGTGCTGCGCGTGGCACTGTGGGAATTGTTTGCCGAACTTGCGGCCGAGGGTGTCACGTTGCTGGTCTCCAGCCACGTGATGGACGAGGCCACCCGCTGCGACCGCCTGCTGCTGATGCGCGAGGGCGAGATCATCGCCCAGGAAACACCCGCGGGCCTGCTGGAACGCACCGGGACCACGAACGCGGAGGACGCCTTCCTGTCGCTGATCCGGGCCGCCGGGGAATCCGGGTCGCCGGACCCCGAACCGCATGTTCCCAAGCACCGCGCCACGGGAGGAACCCCGTGAGCATCCCGCGCATCCTCGCCACCTCCGCGCGCGTGCTGAACCAGGTGCGCCACGACCACCGCACCCTGGCCCTGCTGCTGCTGGTCCCCGCCCTGCTGGTGGGCCTGGTCGCCTGGATCTTCACCGACACCCCGGTCTTCGGGACGATCGGCCCCGCGATGATCGCGCTCTTCCCGTTCATCGTGATGTTCCTGGTCACCTCCATCGCCACGCTGCGCGAGCGGCGCAGCGGCACCCTGGAGCGCCTGCTGTCCCTGCCCCTGGGCAAGGCCGACTTCATCCTGGGCTACGCGCTGGCCTTCGGGGCGCTGTCGGTGGTGCAGACGGGGGTCGCGGTGGGCTTTGCCGTGTGGGTCTGCGGGCTGGAGGTCGCCGGGAACCTGGGCCTGCTCTTCGCCGTGGCCATCGCCGACGCGCTGCTGGGGACCTCGCTGGGACTGTTGGCCAGTGCCTTTGCGCGCAGCGAGTTCCAGGTGGTGCAGTTCATGCCCGCCTTCGTCTTCCCGCAGGTGCTGCTCGGCGGGATCTTCCTGCCGCGCGGCCAGCTGCCCGAGGTCCTGGAAAGGATCGGGGACTGGCTGCCGCTGAGCCACGCCATCGACGCCCTGAACGCGGTGGCCCGCAACGACCAGGACGCCGGCTACATCTGGCTGCGGATCGCGTTCGTTGCCGCGTGGATCCTGGCCGCCATCGTGGTGGGCTCGATGACGCTGCGCCGCCGCACCGCCTGAGCGCGGCCAACGCGGCAACACTGGATAATGGGGCGGGTGAGCACGCAGCGGATCCGGCAGGAAACACCCCGGCAGAACAACGACTTCGACCTGGCAGCCATCGGCCGGGGGCTGGTCTTCGCCCAATCCCTGCCGGAGCTTGCCGCGGCGCTCGGGGCCGGCGGGGCATCGGGAACCGCCGTCATCCAGGCCCCGCCGGGCACCGGCAAGACCACCCTGGTCCCGCCGCTGGTGGCGAACCTGGTTCGGGCCCGCAACGGGGGAGAGGCACGCATCCTGGTCACCCAGCCGCGCCGGGTCGCCGCCCGGTCCGCCGCCCGGCGCCTGGCCTCGCTGGACGGCAGCGCCCTGGGCGGCCGCGTGGGATTCACCGTGCGCGGGGAAAACACCGCGGGACCGGGAACCCTCGTCGAGTTCGTGACGCCGGGCATCCTGCTGCGCCGGCTGCTGGCGGACCCCGGGCTGGAATCCATCGACGCGGTCATCATCGACGAGGTGCACGAACGCGGGCTGGAAACCGACCTGCTGCTGGGCATGCTGCGCGAAGTCCACGAACTGCGCGGGGACCTGGTGCTGGTGGCCATGTCCGCCACCCTCGACGCCCCGCGCTTTGCCCGGTTGCTGGGCGATGCCACCGGTGCCGGCAGCGCCCCGGTCATCGACTGCCCCGCCGCGCTGCACGAACTCGAAACCCGGTGGGCCCCGGCCGCCGCACCCCGGCTGACCGACCGCGGGGTCTCGCGCACCTTCCTCACGCACGTGGCGGCCACCGCGGCGGCCGCCCACGCCGCGGCGCTGGCCGGGGATGGATCGGTCGACGCGCTGGTGTTTGTGCCCGGTGCCTGGGAGGTGGCGGAGGTCGCCGCGCAGATCCGCGACCGGGCCAGCGGCACCGAGGTGCTGGAACTGCACGGGCAGGTCGTTCCCGCGCTGCAGGACCGGGCGGTTTCCGGGCGCGCCCCCGGGGATGCCCCGCGCATCATCGTCTCCACCTCGCTGGCCGAATCCTCGCTGACCGTCCCCGGGGTCCGGCTGGTCATCGACTCCGGGCTGGCGCGGGAGCCCCGCCGGGACGCCGCCCGGGGCATGAGCGGGTTGGTCACGGTCTCGGTCTCGCGGGCCTCCAGCATCCAGCGCGCGGGCCGCGCCGCACGCCAAGGCCCGGGCACCGTGGTGCGCTGCTTCGAAGAGAAAACCTTCGCCGCCGCCCCCGCGCACCCGCGGGCCGAAATCACCGTCGCCGACCTCACCTCCGCGGCACTGGTGCTGGCCTGCTGGGGCGCGCCGGGCGGTGCCGGACTGCACCTGCCCGAGCCCCCTCCTGCCTCCAGCCTCGAGGCGGCGACCACGGTGCTGTCACAGCTCGGCGCGATCGACGGGGCCGGGCATGCCACGGCGCTGGGAAGGCGCTTGGCCGGCATCCCCGCGGACCCGCGCCTGGGCCGTGCCTTGCTGGACGGCGCCCCGCTGGCCGGAGCCGTGCAGGTTGCCCAAATCGTGGCCACACTGGCCGGGGACTACAGGGCCCAGAATGCGGACCTCGGTGCGCTGCTGGGAACCCTGCGCAACGGCCAGCACCCGGGTGCCGGGCCGTGGAAACGCGAAAGCACCCGCCTTGAGAAGATCGCGCGGCAGGCACCATCACCGAAGGCGGCTCCTGCCGCGGCGGGACAGGTCTCCGCCGGGCTCGAACTTGGCCTGGTGACGGCACTGGCCTTCCCCGGGCAGGTGGCCCGCCGGGTGCAGAACGCCGCCGGCTCCACCTACCTGCTGGCCTCCGGCACCCGTGCCGGCCTGCCGGCCGGCAGCCCGCTGGCCCACCACACCTGGATTGCCGTGGCCGAGGTGGCCCGGGCGGCGGGCCGGGACGCGGCAGGCACCGGGGCGTTGGTCCGCGCCGCCGCCCCACTGGATGAGGACACCGCCCTGCTGGCCGCCTCCCACCTGGAAACGGCGGAAACCACCACAGTCTTTGCCCACGGCAAGCTCAGTGCCCGCAAGATCCACCGCCTCGGGGCCATCGAAATTTCCAGCACGCCGGTGGCACCCACCCGCGCACAGGGACGCGCCGCGGTGCTCGAGGCCCTGCGCGCCAACGGGTTCGGGATGCTGAAGTTCTCGCCTGCAGCCATGCTGCTGCGCAGCAGGCTGGGAATGCTGCACCGCGAACTCGGTTCCCCGTGGCCCGCCATGGACGAGGATTCCCTGCTGGAGGCGGCCGAGAACTGGCTCGCGCCGGAACTCGAGGCGCTCGCCGGAGGAAAAGCCCCGGGCTCCCTGGACCTCACAGACGCGCTGCGCCGTCTGCTGCCCTGGCCCGAGGCCACGGCGATGGACGAGCTGGTTCCCGAACGCCTCGCGGTGCCCAGTGGATCGAAGATCCGCATCACCTACCCCGGCATCGACGAGCCCGACGCGCCTCCGGTGGTGGCCGTGAAGCTGCAGGAATGCTTCGGGCTGGCCAGCTCCCCGGCGTTGGTGCGCGGCCGGGTCCCGGTGCTTTTCCACCTGCTCTCCCCGGCGGGCCGTCCGCTGGCTGTCACCGACGACCTGGCCTCCTTCTGGTCCGGTCCCTATTCCCAGGTGCGCGCGGAGAACCGCGGGCGCTATCCCAAGCACCCCTGGCCCGAGGACCCGTGGACGGCTCCGGCCACCCGGCACGTGAAAAAGCGCATGGGCCAGCCGTAGTCCGCCCTTGTCAGGCCCCATGGCACACTGGTGGGCATGACCGAGCCGCTGCCCGACCCCGTTGCGCCCCGGCGCCGCCCCGCTGGGCTGCTGCTCGTTGCGCTGGCCGGGATCGCGTGGGGAACCATCGGTCCCGCCGTCGCCCTGGCGCACGGGGCCTCCGGGCTCTCGCCCTCGGTGCTGGGATCCTACCGGGCCGCTGCCGCGGCGATCGCGCTGCTGGTTGCCGCGCTGGCGGCTGGCCGGCTGCGCGAATGCTGGGTGCTGGGACGCGCGCATGCCCGGCCCGCGCTGGCCGTGGGTTCATTGACCGCAGCATTCCAGTTCTTCTTTTTCCTGGCCGTGGTGTGGGCCGGGGTCAGCGTCGGAACCGTGATCGCCCTGGGCCTGGCCCCGGTGCTGTTGCTGGTGCTCAAGGCGTTCCGCTCCCGGGCGCTGCCGCGCGCCGGGGCGCTTGCCACGGTCGCCGTGGCATTGGCCGGGCTGGTACTGGTCAGCCTTTCCGGCACCGAGGTCTCGGCCGCGCCGCACCCGGTGCCCGGCGTGATCGCCGCGCTTTTCTCGGGAACCGCCTTCGCCCTGGCCACCGACTCGGCGGTGCCGCTGGCCCGGGTGCTGGATCCCTTCGCGTTGACGGTCATCACCATGATCGTGGCAGCGGCCTGCCTGGTCCCGGCGGGGTTGGTCTTGGCGGCGGTGAATGCGGAGCCGCTGGGAACCACGGACGCGGGCTCCTGGCTGTTGGTCGTCTACCTGGGCGTGGTGACGATGGCCCTGGCCTACGGGCTGCTCTACGCCGGATTGCGCACCACCTCGAGCGCCAACGCGGTGGTGGCCACGCTGCTGGAACCCGCCACGGCGGTGTTGCTCGCGGTGTCCTTCCTGGGGGACCAACCCACGGTGGCCTCGACGCTTGGCTTCTTCTTGATCATCGCCGCGATCGCCACGCTGGGGCGGCGCCCGAAGCAACCTGTGGCGGGCGGCAAGCCGGCAGAAATCACCGTTCCGGGTTCCGACTGACTCGGTCGGCGCGGTGGGCCGGTGGATAGCCGTTAGCCGCCGGGCATCGACGTGATCCGAGGCCGCCGACCCCGAATTGACCGGACGGGGTCGTTGCAAGAGCCCGACAAGTGCGATCCAGAAACCCGCGTTCCATCCGTCCCGAATCGCGGGTGAAGCAGCATGAACCGTGTGCGCAATCGACTTCCGGCCCGCGCCCGCTGACGGTGGCGGGCCCCGGATTTAGGGAAGGGCAAGGCCCGACGCGTACACGGCGCAGCCGACCACAAGCCCGGCCAGGACCTGGGTGGAGGTATGGTCCTTCAGCTCGATGCGCGACCACCCCACGGTGGCCGCGAGGGCCAGCGCCAATGCCGCGCCAACTTGCCCCACCGGTGTCAGCAGCTCCAGGCCCACGTAAGCGGCAACCGCGCTGTGCACGGAGAGCTTCCAGACGAGGTTTGCCAGAAGGCACACCAGCAGGCCGAGGAACACGGCGCCCATAGCACCGAAAAGTCCCGCCGGGGCATCCATCGAGACCAGCAGCCCGGCACCGATCAGCAGGGAAATGCCGGCCATCACAAGCACCGGCGCCCGCTGCCGGCGATCGCCGACGTGGTGGTCGGCGACCTTGCCCCGCTGCTTCATCCAGAGCAGCACCGCAAACGGCAGTCCCGTCACGAAGAAAAAGGCCACCACTGCCTGGGGCCAGGTGGTTTCCGGTGTCAGAAGAGGCTGCAGCAGCAGCAGTACGCTCACCAGGATCGCCGGGGACAGGATCTCGGTCACGTACCGGGCAGGCCGCAGCGTGGGGGAATCACTCATCCATTGATCATATGAAAGTTCGCCGCGCGGGAGCGGACCGTGGTGGGAAGGGCCGTCGGCCACGGCACCGCGCTGGTGCCCTGGCCGACGGGCAGGGTTCCTAGGCGAAGGCGGAGATGCCGGTGATGGAGCGGCCGATGATCAGTGCCTGCACGGTCTCGGTGCCCTCATAGGTGTGGATAGCCTCGATGTCGGCGATATGCCGCGCGACCCGGTTCTTCAACAGGATGCCGTTGCCGCCGAGCAGGTCCCGCGCGTTCGACGCAATGCCGCGGGCCAGCCGGGTGCAGGTGAATTTCGCCAGCGAGGCCTGCACCGGGGTCAACGTGCCGGCTTCCTCGCGCTTGGTGGCCTGCATGACGGTCAACTGCATGGTGGCAAGCTCCGAGTGCATGCGCGTCAGTCGCTCCTGCACGATCTGGCTGGCGGCCAGCGGTCGGCCGAACTGGATGCGCTGGGCCGCGTACTGCACCGCGGTTTCGTAGCAGGCTGTCGCGTGTCCCACCGCGGACCAGGCGACGCCCAGGCGCGTGGCGAAGAGGACCTTGGCGGTGTCCTTGAAGCTGTTGGCCCCGGGCAGCACATGCGAATCCGGGACGAAGACGTTTTCCATGCGGATGTGCGCCTGCCAGATGGCGCGCAGGGACAGCTTGCCCTCGATGGTGGTGCCGGTGTAGCCCTCCCATTCCTGCTGCACGATGAAGCCGCGGACCTTGTTCTCCTCGTCGCGGGCCCACACGATGGTGATCCCGCCGGTGGAGCCGTTGCCGATCCACTTCTTCTCGCCGCTGATCCGGTAGCCGCCCTCCACGCGCACGGCGCGGGTTTCCAGCGAGACCGAGTCCGAGCCGTGGGTGGGTTCGGTCAGTGCGAAGGCGCCGAGCACCTCCGCGTTGGCGAGCTTGGGTGCCCACTGGGCGATCTGTTCGGGGGAGCCGCAGTAGACGATGGAGCGCAGGGCCAGCCCGGCCTGCACGGCGGCGATGGTGCCCACCGAGCCGTCGGCACGGGAGAGTTCCATGTTCACCAGCCCGGCGGCCAACACGCTCATCTCCGGGTAGCCCTCCAGTGCCAGGCCGTCGCGCATCAGGTCCAGCTCGCCAATGCGCTTGGCAAGATCCAGCGGGTAGTCGGCGGCGTCCCAGTACTTGTCGATGACCGGACGGACCTCGTCCAGCCCGAACTTCCGGGCGCGGTCCCAGTATTCGCGGTCGGCCGCGTCGATGTCCTCGAAGAGCCCGGCCGGATCGACGTCCACCTCGCCCCACAGTTCGTACTCCGGCTCAACGACGCCGGCGGGAAAATCGGTGCTCAGGCTGGCTTCAGTGCTCATGGCGCGGGGGTGCCCTTTCGTCGGCGGCGGGAATGTCGCTAGGGCACCAGCATACTGGAACTCAGTGTCAGGTCAAGAAACTGCGGTTCACCATTTTTGTGCGGCGCGCCACTGGCTGGCAAGCAACGCATAGCCGTATCCGTCCATCCACGTGCCGTCGCGGTGCAGGGCACCGGCGACGAGGTGGGTTTCCCTGCGCATCCCCACCCGTTCCATCAGCCTCCATGATGGCTCGTTCCCCGCAAAGCAGCGCGCGTGGACCCGACGCAGGCCCAGGTCGGTGAAGCAGAGGCGCAGCACGCGTTGCACCGCCTCGGTCGCGAACCCGCGGCCGGCGGACGCCGGATCCAGCGACCACCCGAGTTCGGCCTCGGTGCCCAAGGCCAGGTGCTCGACCTCTTTCTGCGCCCACGCGTCCCGGAGGCGAACCACCACTTCTCCGACGACCCTGCCGCCGGACTCCACGACCAATCGGTCGCGAAGGTGTTCCGGGGCGCTGAAGGAGCGGCGATAGGACCGCAGGTCGCCCCAGGCGGAGGTGACCCACCGGGAGGATTCCGGCAATCGGCGGTATGCCCAGGTCGCATCCGCATCGGATGCCGCGGCCGGGCGCAACACCAGCCTTTCGGTTTCCTGCGGCCAGGTGGGGAGTGTGTGCAACGCCGAAGGCGCTAACGCGTTGACCATGGCGGGCCCCTGCGTTCCGGTCAGCCGTTGGGGCGGTCCAGGGCCTCGCGCACGCGGGCCAGCACCGCCTCGGTGTCCGGGGTGCCGCCGGCAATCGTGATGACCACCGTCGTCGGTTCGGGCGCCGGCGCGGATTCCTGCGGCTCGAGCACCGGGGCGTACAGGGCGCCCAGTGCGTTCAGCTCGCTCTCCAGCTCCGGGCGGCGGGCCTCCTCGGGGTGGCGCAGCCAGCGGCGCAGGTGGTCGTTGTGCACCGCGACCACTCCGGACGCGAAGGCAATGCACATGGCCCGCCCGTGGGCCAGTGAGTACAGGCCCCGATCGCGCAGGTGGTTGCGGAAGACGCGCTCATAGCGGTGGATGGAGACCAGCTCCCGGTCGCGCAGCGAGGGCACGTCCAGCAGCAGCCGGTGGCGCAGCTCGGCGGCCTCGGGCCTGGCGGTGTGCTGGTCAAAGACCGTCAAGCCCGCGTTGACCAGCGAGCGAACCGGGCCCGCGGAAGAGGTCGCCAGCACGGTTTCCAGGTGGTGGATGATGGTCTCCATGTCCGCGAAGACCATTTCCTCCTTCGATCCGAAGCGCCGGAAGAAGGTGGAGCGGGAGATGCCCGCGGCTTGGGCCAGGGCATCGACGCTGGTGGCGTCAAAACCCTTTTCCACGAGCAGGCGCAGCGCGGCATCGGGGACCGCGGAGGAGGTGATCATGCACGCGAATCTAGCACGCCGCCCGTTTCCGGGGCCCCCTGCGGGACGCCGGATTGCGCGAATGTGTTCCACGGCACAGCATGTCCCGGCACCCGTAGTTGTCCTGCGCCACACCGGGGGAGCTCTAGCCCTGGCGGTGGGCCAAACCATAGGGTGGGGTGAGAAGTAGTAGAACCGCGACCCACGACCAGGAGAAAACCACATGGGCTTCAACATCGCCAACACCGCACTACGAATCGTCTCGGGGGCCTACATCCTCAACAGCGGCATCGGGAAGCTGCGGATGCCCGCCGAATCGGCCGAGGGCCTGCAGTCCATGGCCTCCAACGCCATCCCGCAGGTCGAAAAGGTCGAACCCGCGCTCTTCGCCAAGGCGCTGGCCGCCGGGGAAATCGCCGTGGGCTCTGCCCTGCTGACCCCGTTCATCCCCTCGCGCCTGGCCGGGCTGGGACTGGGCGCCTTCGCGGCCGGGCTCGTCGCCACCTACCTGAAGACCCCGGGGCTGACCGAGTCCGACGGCATCCGCCCGACGCCCAACGGCGTGCCGATGGCCAAGGACTTCTGGCTGGCCGGCATCGCCGTCGCCCTGGTCTTCGGCCGCGGCAAGGCCAAGACCAAGATCAAGGAAGTCGCCGCCAAGAAGTAGCCCAAGGCACCAGCGGAGGGGGGGGGGGGGGGGGGGGGGGGGGGGGGGGGGGGGGGGGGGGGGGGGGGGGGGGGGGGGGGGGGGGGGGGGGGGGGGGGGGGGGGGGG